>PJET01000135.1 GCA_002825515.1 Candidatus Thorarchaeota archaeon MP11T_1
AGTAACGGAAGCTGTCGATATGCTTTCAGACTTTATTCAAGCTCAAGATGCAAAATCTGCTGAATCAACAAAACCTGATAAAATGGTTTCCAAAGAGAATGAAAAAGAGGAGAAACCTAAGGTTAAACCTCCAGATACTGCAAGTCTACCTTCAACAATTGAGGCATTAATGGACAATTTGATGAGTATGGTCGTACCACAGACTGAAGCAACAGAAATGGCTGAAGCTCTTGAAGATGTACGTGATAAACTTACTACAATGATTAAGGGTCATACTCCAGTTCTTTTCCAGTTCGGAAAACGGGCTCGTGAACTAAAATCATACCCCCCCACTGCAACATTGAATGAGAACGATATCGCGAGTCTGAGCCGAGAAATTAAATCATGGAAAAGCAAACTAAAAGAAATAGCCAATAGTAGCTGAATTCTACGGATTTTTCCTTTGTCAATTTGGTTTGATAAAACAAGGTTTATCTCTGTCAAACCACAATGCGCAACATGACTCACTTTCAGTGATTCAGTAATAACCATAGAGTTGGACTGGTCCATCTCTTTTAGAAATAACATTTCAGTGGATTTGACGATTATGAACCTTAAGAAACACAAACAAGAGCTTGCTGCAAGGATGGAGCTTCTTGACACCCCCGCAGACAATCAATTGGCTCAGGAACTATTCGAGCTACATGAGAAGAAGTGTACAGTGTGTCAAGAAGATAGACTTGGCTGCACTGTGAGACCTGCATGTATGAATAGGAATTTTCTCAATGCACTTATTGAGATAGGTGTCAATCCACAAGACCTCCCAGCGTTTTGTTATAGCCAACACCTTGAGCAGATTCGACGGTTCATTCTTGAAAAGAAAGGAAGGGAAATGACTGATAGACGAATTCCAATCAAGGATCTACTCTCAACACTCGGTGTGAGTTCTATTCGTCACTTCACAACCAAATTCAAGAAAGAATGGAAAGGTTTCTCCTCAGCACATAAAGAGAATATTATGTTAGTAAAAGGGGATAGTCTGATATTTCACTTCGATTTTGCGAGAGGAATAGTCACACTCAATCCACGAAATGAACAAATTGAGAATTATGAGGTCTTCAACCTGTACTGTCAGATATTTTCCAATTATTATGGTTTGAAAATAAGTTACACTGACTTGACTCTGAACTGGTGGCTTCTATCTATGGAAGTCGAAGGACATAGCCTGAGCAGTGTAAAGAGTCAGTTGAAAGTAGGGTCACTGAAAGGCTTTGATGCAGTCTATATATCCGAGACCGAAGATTCAGTCAAAATCCAAGCAGAGGTAATTGCTGGAGATGAATCTTCATCTCTTGAGGTTGGTGAATTGAGAGACCTATTCATCCGTGTGTCAAAGTTTGAGAAGCAGGAGTAAACTGACATTTGCCATATGAGGTCTGGTAAATCTCGTCAGTGGTGGGATGCGTAAATGAGTGATAAGGCAGTTGCGGAAGTAGTATCCGTTTTGAAGAAGAATCTTGACATCACAGATGTTGAGTCCAAGGCTATACTCCCTGTGTACCTTGGTGGAAACATGACTGCTGGTGGAGTTTCTCTTATGTCAGGTGAGAATCTAACCACAGTTGAGAAAGCACTAAAACGACTTGTGAAAAAGGGTTTGATTAAGGAAATTGATGGTATAGTACCAGTCTATCGTTCGATACCTCCAAACCTGGCATTATCAGAAGAGTTGTCCACTAGTTTGGGTGAGATTCAGAAACTGATTGAAATAGCTGAAAAAACCTTTAGCTCCAAGTCTGAAGAGATTGACAGCAATGTTGAGAATATTGTTAATTCTCAAGAGAAGTCGTTGGAAACAATAAGAACATCTCTCACAAAATATGAAGATGATATGGTGGAGCTTGTCAATAGTCGTATTGAACAGGTAAAAACTACTGCAACTGCAGTGATGGGATCTGTATCTGAAGAAGTTGAAGATATCATGAACAAGCTTGATACATCCCTAGACAATAGGTTAGGTGCCAAACTTTCAGAATTACAAAGTGAGATAGACAAGAGTCAAATTCAGCTTGAAAAAGATGTAAAACGAATTTCCCGTGAGTTCGACAAGTGGTTGAAAGTCGAAAGAAAGACAACACTGACCTCTATTGCTGAGTTTGAAACAAAAGCACAATCACTCATTGGAATTGCACGTAAAGCAGTTAACAAGGCGCTAGAAGCATCCTCTAGTGCTTTGCAGAAGATCACTCAAGAAATGACAAAAGCACTGAGCTCGATGACCTCCTCTGCTTCTGATAAGGGTATCGAGATTCTCAATTCAGTGTCAGAAGATCTCATTCAACTCCTAGCAAACCTTGAAGGTGAAATTAGTCAGACTTACTTGACTGGTCAAGAATCTCTCCGAGCGGTCTTGGCGCAAACTAAAAGTATCCCTTCTGAATTTGGTAATTTTGCTCAGAACAAAATCCTCTCAGCATCAGAAATTGTAGAAACAGTAAGTGGAGATATTGAAGATTGGAAAGCAGAGGTCACTAGTCTAATGGATGTCGCATCCCAGTCAGTGACCTCTCAACTCAACCAAGTTGCATCTACTGATGCGAGTTATATCGATGTGCTGAAAAGTACACTCACATCACACATTGAAAAACTAAATGCGTTGATTAGTGAGGAATACGATCAGGTTCAAAGCTTTGCAACAAGCATGGGAACTGAATCTGAAACAACATTTGCTGACACACGTTCCTTAGTCCTTGATCTTTTACAAAAGCAGAATGAAACTGAGCAAGCTGGATGTGAAGAAGCTTCAAAGACGCTCAACACAGAGCTTGACAAGTGGGTGCAAGATACTCTGAAATCCATCGAGGTTAACCTGAAATCGACTTCTGAAGATATCTCCAACATTCTCAACACTGAATCCAGCGAATTGAATACATTGGCTGAAGTTATGAATAGCAGGTTAAAATCTGCATTCAGCTCAATAATAAAAACCACGTCAACAAAGAATGAAGCATTGATTACTTCTATAAAGAAGACTACTCATGATTTTGAATCAAGCGTGGGTTCAACATTGGAGGAGCTGATTAACAGTTTCACTACAAAAACAGAGAAACAAGTTCTTGATTCAAAAAAGCTCTATGAACGTTTACGAGATAGACTTGATAAACGAATGACTCAAAGTGTCACTGCTATTACTTCTCAAGCTGACAAAATTGACTCTGAAATTGATGTAGTAATAAAACAACAAGTCGATCGTATTGATCAGCACACTTTAGGTATTCGTGAAGAATTTCATACTCATCTTGAAGACATAACACGCCAATTCATCACTCTCACTCAAACTATGGAGGCTACTTTTAATGGTCTTCTATCCAGTCAGGCTGTTGAAGCACGTGATTTAATCGCATCGACTCATTCTGAGTTCAAAAACACTATGAAATCAGAAATGACGAGTCTGAAGGAAGACTCTTTGAAGTTGCAGCAGGAGTACTCAGCAGAGCTAGGACTCAAAATCGATGACGTCGCCTCCTCAGTAGCTTCAGTCAAGCTCTCTTTGGATGAGCTAGCAGTGCAAAAGAGATACGAGATGTCAGAAAGTATGGCTCATGCTCTTGCAAATCTAGAGCAGTCAATAATCAGTACTGAGGAAAATCTAAGAAATATGGAAACTGGTATTATCAAGCAATTTACTGAGAACCTTGATCAAGTAACTCAAGAATTCAATATCACGCTTGATGGTGCGCGAGATACAATAAGTGAACGTTTGGGCAATGTTAGAACGACAACAACAGATGCATTAGAAAAGAGTACTAATGCTGCGAAGAGCACGGCTGACACCTTTATTTCTGCGCAGAAAGACATTAAGCAGAGATACTTGGCTGATACAAGTAAGAAGATAAATCAACTAATTACAAAACGTGTGAAATCAGCAACTCAGCAAATTGAAGAATTCCATTCAGAGTTATCTGAACGTGAAACTAAAGGTGTGAAGACTAGGAACTCTGCAAAAGAGGAGGTCATTCAAGCTGTTGAAGCCAGAAGAGCTGAGGTAACTCAAGCTTTTGATGCTGCATCAGTATGGATTGATTCAACAGTATCTAACGTTTCAACATCTCTAGAAACCTTTGGCACAAAACTTGGTAATGAACTTACATTGCTACAAAGAGACCTACAGAAAGCTGGACAGGAAGCTTCAGCATCCATCACTGAACGCGGAGATGCTGATATTGCTAAATTTGCAGATATTACAACAACGCTCTTCGAAGATGCTGAATCGAAAATCCGTTCGAGGATTGATGACTTTGGAGGTAGTTGTGCATCCTCGTTATCGAAGGGTAGTGATGCATTCACATCTTTACCGAATACTATTACTGAGAAAATTACTGACATGGATAAAGCAATTGTTGAAGAAACGAATCAACAATATAGCATGGTAGCTGAAAAACTAACATCTTCCTTCACGGAGTTTCAGCGATCATCTGAGTCCGCATCAGAAGAATTTCGAAACTTGCTTGAGCAAGCTTCCATTCAAACTACAGAGAAAAGGAATGAAGCAATCAAGGCTGTGAAAGATAGCGCAATACTTTCAAATCAAAACGCAGCGAGAAAATTGGAAACGATTGGATTAGAGTTGAAAACTCAACTTAGTACTCAATCCTCAACATTGATTGACAAATTCCAGTCTGATGTAACTGCAAAGAATCTCGTAATAACTGAAACTGTCACAAATGCAAGAAATCAATCTGATGAAGAAGTCACGCAGCTTCGGCAAGCACGAAGTGACGCTCTTTCAAAGTTCAGTGATAATGTGGATAAATCCTGTAGAAGATGGTCGAATACTCAAAAGAAAGATATAGCAAAGCTAAATGAGAATATCCAGAATTCGATTACCAGCGTCGCTTCTTTAACAAACAAGACAATTGACACACTAAATGCAATTCATTCAGCAAGTGAAGAACTTTTGAAGGTTTCCAGCGAAAGAACTTGGTATCTCAGTGGAACTGAAGAAGCGTGCTCTCACATAATCGATATGGCTGATAGAGCTCTAGAATCAGTGGTCATATCAGTTCATGATATTTCCTGTCTAGATTTGAAGAAACTCTCAAGGATTAAGACCCCTAAACGGAGAGTACTCATCATTCCCGAAACAGAAGACCCAGACCCAGCTCTTGAAACGATGGATGGTTGGCGTATTTGGCAGACCAAAACGCCAATGCTACTGGCACTTATCGATGATCGTGAGATTCTTGTTGGTGGCGCAAGGGGTTCTGATACTCTAATATCTTTGATTTCTGAAGATGTATCATATCTCAAGCTCTTCCATGATGTCATTGGCCCTCGACTGATTCGAAGCAACGCAGCAAAGTCACAGGTTTAGTGAATAAACAATAGCATCCTCATCAAAATAATAATCCGAAATCTTCGACGAAGCAATGAATCCACTCCTCTCATAAAGTGTTCTTGCTGGAAGATTGCTCTCTCGAACCTCTAGATTGCACACACGAATACCACTTAATCTAAGATGATTAATTACATGCAATAACAAGTATCTACCATTTCCTTGTCTTCTTTCTTCTTGTCGAATTGCCAGATTAAGAATGTGTCCTTTAGTTTTGTTGAGATCTTCCTCCCACACAGCATACCCTATGATTCTTCCCCTCTGTTCCATGACATCCATGAAAAGTGTTTTTTTTCTTGATGTTATTTTTCCTCCATGTAGGCAGATGTTGAGAAAAACTGAATACTCCCATGCAACTGGAAAACTTTGACGTTCAATGATCATAATCTCATCTATATCTTCTATCTGGACTCCTCTTATCATTGTGCCAATTCACTCCAATTTAAACCAAAATAGTTTGGTTTTTCAGAACTGCTCCTCAACTGCATTCCCACACGAATAACAATAGACTGCATTCTCAGGAAGGGGATTCCCGCAGAAACGGCATAATACATCTGTACGAAGGTAGACAGATTGAGATTCTGCTAAATGTGTATAACGAGTATCCTCAACCCAATTCCTATTTACCCGCCAAAAGCACATCATGATAACAAACAGTGTCGCTAACATAAGAACTGGAGCAAGGGGTCCGGTGAAAAAGAAGGGAAAAATGAAGAAACTAATGCCTTCTCCATTGTTCAAGAGAGCAACACCTAAACCCAAGATGATGAATCCAATTGTGATAAGATACAGCTCTCTGTTTTTCAAGTGCAACACTCCATTAAGCCTTGAACCCATTTTGATTTATTCTGTTTTAAGCTCGAGTCCGTGAATGCCTATTAAATTATGGCTCAAATCATCAGAGATGACATGCAAAAAATGGCCATAAGACATATCAACAACAGAAATCTAGGAATTATTGCTAGCCACCAATGGAGTAATCATTTTCGATTATTCAATATGGTGTGGGGGTTTGAATGGATGACTCCAACAAATAAGGTGACAGAAACCAAAAAGCAGCCAAAATCGAAGTATCTCTTCAAGATAACAGTCGTGGGTCCTGAAGACTCACTACTTGAAGATGTTCTTTCTACGTTCGATCCTGTTGTGAAAGTTGATGGAATACAAATTGTTTCTGCTGATCACTTCACAGATGATTCAAAGGTACGAGCTGTTTTCATGTCTCCAAAACACTCCGCACTTGATATTCTTCTATCCTTAACTTTCAAGGGTGCAAGTGCTGTCATCATTGTTTTGAGAGAACCTGATCCTGAGATAGAAACTATATACAGAAACGAAATCCGTGATAATCTTGGCACAAAAATCCCCACACGTTTAGTCACAATCGGATCTTCAATTGATGAATACAAACGCAATGAGATCCATCATTGCGCAGATGATTTAATAGAGGAGATTCTTGCTCTTAGAGAGAAGGAGCATAAAGCGAAAGAGAAGAAGAAAGAAAAAGAAACAAAGAAAAAAGAGAAAGATAAGAAGAAGAAGAAAAAATGACACGTAACACGAAGCTTTTTTTCACTTCTAACATCTTTCCAGCTTGGTGTCAGTAGTGGACTCAGAAAAGAAGAGATCAGATGAATACTGGATGGGTGTCCGTGATTCATTAAGAATGGTTGATAGTTTCATCAAATGGGCACGTAGAAATGAAGCCCGTGCGAAATCATTAGATGATTTCATCCATGATGGACTAGTCGCTGCAGCAAAAAGATGTGAGTCGTGTTTGAAAGATGAACTAGGTCTTTCATTTTCTGATGAAGAAAAAACAACTGAGGAATTATTAGAACCTGAGCAAGTGCCCTCTGGTTATGAAGTGGACTCATTCCAAGATGATACACATTTTGTAGAGTCTACCGATGATGCATTTGAAGTCACTCCTGAAGATCTATCACCTGATCCTTCAATTGTACCGATTGAAACTGAAGAAGATTCTATCAGTATTGACGAAGTGGGTCGTCTTGAGGAGGAGAAGGTTGAAGATATATCGATAGATGGACCGCCTCGCGAATTTTCAACTGATTTCGAGCTAATAGAGCCAACTGAACTAGTTGTAGAACGCGCTCTGGCTAGTGATGAGGTTTCTTCAATTTCGGAATCAGAAATAGAGGAAGATACAGCCGAGGATGCCCTCTACAAGCCATCATTTACTTGGTCTGATTATGAGAAAGCTGTTACTCCTGATAAGAAGGATTTGGAATATTCTGATGACGAAGAAGACATTGTACCTCCAGTACCAGCGGAGATGGACTTTAGAGAAGAACCCTCAGAAACAGAAAGCATACTAGCACCTCCTGATATTCCTATAGATGATTTCGAACGCAGCTCAATTGATGAGGAGGATACTGATGATTCTGAACAACCTCCAAAAATAGCAGAACCACCACCTCCACCACCGCCTCCAGATAGTGATGAGGATGAAGAAGAACGAAGACGTCGAGCTCGAAGGCTCTTCTTCGGTGACTAATTATCGTTTCCTATAATATCTTGGAAAAGGTTGGTCGCTTCTTCAGCAGTTTCAATACCCTTCACAATAATGTTCCCAGCTGGCATGACTGTCACTCGAATAGTATCGCTAACCTGTACAACCAGAAATCGTTTTCTGCGCTGTATAGAGTATACTGAGTCCAAATTGCTAGCTAAATTATCAAGGTCAAGATTCAGAATCTTTCCTGGTGAAACATTAAAACTCTGAGAGCAAAGTTGAGTCACTGAAATCTCGCTCTTCTTTTCTACGGGTTTCTTTTGGGGTTGTGAACATACTTCACAATCGGCTGCTTTACCAATATCGAAGAAATCAATAGCTAATGTACTTGTATCGATTGTCATCAAACGATTTGCGAGATCTGGTGTTCTTCTTAATGCAAGTTTCAACGTTTCGTTTACTTCAACTGCTGCAGCAAAAGAGAGTAGTGTAGGGGAAACGCCAACACGTGCACATGTGTTTTCTGGATTATCTTGAGCATCACCCATTACACATTGCAAACAACCTGTTTTTCCAGGAATGAATGTAGTAAGGTTTGCGTAATATTCTACAGCACCTGAAAAAACATATGGGATGTTCAATGCCAGACTTGCTTTATTGACTGCTCTTCGAGCTTTAAATGAGTCCAGTCCATCAACAATTATGTCAACCCCTTTTAGAATATCAATACCATTATCATCCTCTATTGACACGCATATTGGATCGAACTGAACTTCTGGATTCATCAACTCAAGATTCTCAGCTGCTGCTTCAGCCTTAGGTTTACCAATATCACGGGTATTGAATACTGTCTGCCTTTGTATGTTTGAAAGCTCAACGATATCTCTATCCACAATCCTGATTCTACCAAATCCAATAGCAGTAAGGAGACGAAGAGCTGGACTTCCAAGTCCTCCTGCTCCAAGCATAGCTACTGTTGTGTTCATGATAGTTTCCATATCGTCTTCTGAAAAATCACGAAGTGCTAGCATTCGTGAATATCTCTCTCGCTGTTTTTCTGTGAGCTTCATACCTCGGAATATGAACACGGGGACTCACTTAAAACCTTGGACATAACAGATTTGCAATCATGACATTAAATTCTGAGGTAGCAATTGGTGTCAGACGAACTCCTCAAGAATCATTAAGATCAGCTCTCTCCAGATTGAATGAACCAATAGTTCGTCCTAAGAACGTGCAAAGAGTTGTTATCAAGCCCTCAATCTATGATCCTGATTTGCCTGGGAATACAGATGTTAATGTTGTTCAATCAGTAATTCAGATGTTTCGTTCAATAGGACCAATAAGTGTAGTAGAGAGTGACACTCCCCTGAGGACTGCAGAGGAAGCGTTTGCCAGATGTGGTTATCTAGATCTTGAGAGTGAAGGAGTATCGCTGCTTAATCTCTCTGATTCAGAGATGACTCAAGTTAAATTTGCAGGGAATTTCTTTCAAGATCGAAAAATGCCACGTATCCTACATGACAATATTTTCCTGATCAATGTTGCTACATTAAAAGCAGAACCTGAAATTTGCACAGTTGGCGCAGGTATTAAGAACTTGTTCGGTCTTCTACCTGAAATGGACAAAAGCATATACCATTCATCAATAGACCAAGTCTTGCTGGACTTACTAGAAGCATACAAACCAAATCTTACAGTGATTGATTTAACAGAGGTAGTAATCGGATTGCGAACTGAAGGTCGGACAGTACAAATAGGAGGGGTTGTAGTCGGAATAGACCCTGTTGCAGTCGATTCATTTTGTTCAAGTCTACTTGGAATGGATCCGTTGAAAGTAGATTATCTTAGAATTGCCAACAGTCTTGGAATAGGTGAAGCTCTGCCTGACAGGATTTTGGTCAGAGGCACAGAACATCAGAAAGAAGAACTAGCACGAATTCTCAATAAATAGTTCATTAGGAAAGACTTTATCATTATGTAAAAAACAGCGATTAGACCTCAAAGGCACTTTCATTGATGTCTACAATTTGTAAACTGTGGTGCTTCATATGGATTGGACATCTCATACAATGGAACGGATTCCCGCTTCTGGTACACTCAAGATGTTTGAATTAGCAAAACGATTAGAAGCTGAAGGTAGACGTATCTATCATTTTGATATAGGTCAACCAGATTTCCCAACTCCTGATAATATAGTTGCTGCTGGGATTGAAGCTCTAAAACATGGCTTTACTCGCTACACTCCCGCAAGAGGCATACCACCTCTCCTTGATGGTATTGAAACACATTATGCTAATCGTGGAATCAATATCGACGGTTCAAAAAATGTCATAGTGACACCAGGTGCAAAGATGGCACTCTTTCAAGGATTTCTTAGTACAATTGATGCAGCAGATGATGTACTACTACTCTCTCCAGCTTGGCCAACTTATCGAGTTATGATAAGAACTGTTGGTGCCAAACCTGTTGATGTCACTACATTTCCCGGATATGTGCTTGATGAAGAAGAACTCAAAAACGCTTGCTCGAAATCTGTAACAGCTCTTGTGATTAATACGCCAAATAACCCAACTGGTGGTGTTCTCGAGAAGGATCACTTGAAACTAATTCATGATCTCTCAATCGACCATGACTTTGTTGTCTTTTCTGATGAAATCTATGAGATGCTAGTCTATGATGGATTTAAACAAACTTCTATGTTGGAAATTGACACGAATATGGATCACACCTTGGTTATCAATGGGTTTTCTAAGACATATTCGATGACTGGATGGCGGCTAGGATTTGCTGTAGGAAATGAGGAAACTATCAATAATATGATTCGTATACAACAGAACACAACCTCTTGCGCTACATCTTTCGTTCAATATGCTGGCTCTGAAGCACTCAAGGGCGATCAGAATTCAGTCAAAAAAATGACTACCGAATATCAAAAGCGTCGTGATACAATCACGAGCATTTTCTGTAAAATGCCTGGTGTCCAGTGTGTAAATCCAAAAGGTGCATTTTACGTATTTCCAGACTTTTCGACTTATGGTCTTAGTAGCAACACTCTTGCAGAGTTGATACTCATGAAAGTCGGCATCACGTCAACTCCAGGAATATCATTTGGGAAGAATTATGATAATCACCTTCGCTTTTCTTACGCTACCGAGCTATCTGAGATTAAAGAAGGCCTTGGTAAACTTTCAGAGTTTCTTCTCTCATTAATCTAGACCTAGTGAGTTGCAATTATTCATCGTGGGGATTATCCTGTGAAATCTAAGAGTGAACGAATCAAGTTCGAATGCACAAAATGCGGTGCATGCTGTCGAGAAGATTTGTTATTAGTCACTGTTACCGGACATGATATAGCTAGGCTTTCAGCGGGTTTAGGTTTAGAACCAAATGAAGTGATCAAAGCTCTTGATTTCTATTTAGTATCAGGTACAATCTTGCCCAAGGGTCTTCGAGATGTTCCAGCTCTGAATACTGAGAAAGGGCGCGCATATGTCGCCCTGAAAAAGATGGAGAACGGAGATTGCATTTTCCTAAAGGACAATCTCTGCATGATACATCCCATTCGACCAGTAGTATGCATGTCGTTCCCATTTGTTTTTGAGAATAATGGTGTTGATACAAAATGGGGACTTAGCGCCCTCCGAGAAATTTGTCCTGGATTAGATAGCGGGCCTGAGATCAGTATCTCGGACTTAAGAGAGCTTGCTGCCATGGTATTAGAGGACCTTTCATTGTTTAATGAATTTGCAGAGGAATGGAATACAGAACATAAGAAACCAACAGCATATCAATTAGTGGAAACAATTCTCTCTGATGCCCGATTCACAGTATGAACTAGCTAGAGCTTGGTCAAAATCTGCAAGATATTTCCAAAATTATGTTCAATAGTTCTACTCTTTTCACTATACCCTGCAAGTACTTCCAGTCTCTGGTCTCTTTCCGTCAGTTTACAAAACCGTTTGGATCTAATCTCAGAATGAATTCTATTATTAAGTTCAATTATCTCGTCAGAGGTCTTCAGAACATATTGAAGCATCTTAATGAGTATGTTGAACTGATTGATATCTCTTAGCTGAAGTGTCTGACTATAGAACTGGAATTCTAATCTAGCTAGTCTTTCTCTCATGGCAACTAAATCACGTATCCATAGTTCAGATCCTTCCTCCTCAAGTTCCTGCCCAAGTCGTGACCAATAGCTTTGTTGATCAAGGAGCTGTACCAAATAATTGCGCAGAAATTGGAAATGATCGACACCATCCTCAATGTCATCTTCTGTCCCAATAGGTTCCATCATCTGATCCGTTTGACTATGTTTGACTGCAATCATGAGTGAAAACTTGTCCACGTATTTCTTCACTTCTTCAGTTTTTTCTTTCTCTGTAAGAAGATCAGTAAAAGTGTCCCCAAGTGTCAAGATGAATTTGTAAAGGCATTCACTACAAATTTCTGCACTACTTGTGATTTCCTTTGTCGACAGAAACTGCATTGCATCCTCTAGATCATCTCCTGGCACGTCCTTACCATGAATTCTCAAAATCCATCCTTGTGAAATACAATAGACCCTATTATCTGGATAGTTGATGTAAATTGCTGCATAACAAACATTCCCCTCGGTCGCACGTTCTTCCTCCATGCTATCCTTATCATAGTGGAATGAGAAAATAGACGGGTCTATCTCAATTGCTTCAATCTCAAGAACGCTATCATCATTTACGCAAAGCCGTTCATCGCCGAATACTTTGTAGACCGGGCACCCCCTAACGAGCTTGATGGTTGATTTTTGTTCTTGATTACCCGTGCCTAACAAAGTCTTCTTCTCCGAATTAAACAAACATTTGCATAGCGCTCAATGAACATTATCTGATTAAATCTGGTGGCCATTTAGTACTTATTATGTAGTACGTGTATCTATCCTGTGAAGTGCAGATACAAGATTACTAAACTTGTACTCGGTTGTCTTTCTTTCCTCAGAATACTTGGAGAGCATTTCCTTAATTTTATCTGGTAAAGCATTACGTTCGGTTAGAGTATTCGTTAGCTCACGAATTGTATTGTTGACAGTAATGACCTTTTCAGAAACTCCCACCATGAACCGAAGTGAGCTAAGTGGATCTGTTTCATTACTTGGGTCATCAAGAGATAAGACCTGAAATATGAAGACTGATTCTAGACGAGCGAGAGTACTATATGCTTCTATCAACTCAATCAGTTCTTTTTCTGCTTCTACTTTTTTCAAATTAAGAATCATCGATGCCCAGTGTGATCTACTTCTATTTATCTCCCTCAGATACTTCCATAGATAGTCATTGAACTCTGAAGATGTTTCATCAGTTTTATAATTACTTAGCTGTACTGCCATATTCATTGCTAACTCACGAACATAGGTAGCAATAATCTCTTCTCGTTCCCTATCTGTCAGGAAATCATTAGAACTCTCACCTAAAGTTATGAGATACCGATATAGGCAGTCCGAACAGAGTACACCATCTCTGCTTTTTTCAGTAGATGTAACGAATTGTAATGCACTATCGATCTCAGATACTTTGACATCTTTTTTATTTATACAAATTCGTTGATTCTGACTTACACAATAACAAAATCCTTCATCTCTATCCAGGAATATCACAAGATAGCACATACTCTTGTTGTTGCTCTGAAAAGCATCCAGTTGATCTTTTGATTCTAATTTAACAAAGAAACTTGGGTCAACTGAGATTGCATTTATTGGCAAAACACTATCACTGTTTAAACAGACTTTTTCCTCACCGAATTCTCGGTAGCACGGGCAGCCTCTCACAAGATTACCTTGTTCATCTGAGAGCATACTTGGGTCTGCGTTCAAACGAGCGGCCTCTGGACAATTCTTATGACTCAACTAAATGTGCATCCCACCCCGGCAGTGGTGGCAATTCAATAATGCTTCGAACCTAAGTTCGCATTTGAATGAATCTAGGATGTTCGGAAAAAGAACGGAGCTTGTGGGGCTCCATTATGAAATCAACCCCACAGCTCTCTTTTCAGTAGGTCACGAATTGCAATTCGGATGGCTTCGGATCTATTTGGATAGAGATTACTCTCAACGAGCTTCTCAAGTCCATCAACATATGTTTCCGGAATATGTAAGGTCACGAGCTTCATCTCGGTATTCACCTGAGTATGTTCTCTGTCATACCTGAATATGATTGTGTGTAATACTAAGTCGATATTCAATTTGGTTTATGAACAGGCTATTTTTTTGGGTCAAAAGAGACATCTTATATTCAACTGATTTTGACGACCGACCTAGCCCAACCTCAGGTCGTGTAAAACATGAATCGTCAGAAGGGAATTGATTACCTGTTCAATCCACGTTCAATTGCAGTAATTGGTGCTTCTGCAACAAAGGGAAAGCTAGGTAATGATGTTCTTAGAAATCTGATTGAGAGTGGATTCAAAGGTCGAATTTATCCAGTGAATCCTCGTGGTGGAGAGATTCTCGGACTAAAGGTGTATCGTTCTGTTTCTGACATTCCTAATCATGTGGATATGGGAGTTATTGTCATTCCAGCAAATCATGTGCTTACTTCAGTAGAAGAATGCGGCAACAAAGGTGTGAAGGCTCTTGTCATTATAACTGCAGGTTTCAAAGAAATTGGTCATGAAGGACAAGAAATTGAAAAGAAACTCGTCGAGCTTGCAGAAAAGTATGAGATGGTTCTTCAAGGCCCTAATTGCCTTGGTATTATCAACACCAATGTTCCATATAATGCATCATTCTCAGCAGGAACTCCCAGAAAGGGCAAAATTGCATTTGCTTCTCAATCTGGAGCTTTGATGACAGGAATTCTTGATTGGAGCTTGATGGAAAAGATAGGCTTCTCGAAATTCGTTAGTCTTGGAAATAAAGCTCATCTGGACGAAACGGATTTTATAGAAGCATTTGGAAGGGATCCGGATTCTACTTTTATTCTTCTGTATATCGAGTCAGTAGTTGATGGTCGTAAATTTATGGACGCATGCAGAAAGGTTGTTCGAAACAAACCTATTTTCGTTGTAAAATCGGGCGTTAGCGCAGCTGGAGCTCGTGCTGCTTCTTCTCATACTGGCTCATTAGCAGGCAGTGATACGGCTTATGATGTTGCGTTCAAACAATGTGGTGTCAGACGTGCGAGCAACATGGCCTCTCTATTTGATGTTGCATCCGTTTTTGACGACATGTATCTCCCATCTGGCAATCGTGTAGCAATTGTGACAAATGCTGGAGGGCCTGGTATTCTTACAACTGATGCGTGCGAAGCAAGTGGGTTGAAAATCGCTCAACTCTCATCTGAAACAATAAATTTTCTCAAAAAGAATCTACCTGCAGCTGCCTCTGTTTACAATCCTATTGACGCTCTTGGTACAGCCCAACCTGAAGATTATGCGCTATGTGTTGACGCCTCACTTCAAGATGAGAATGTAGACGCAGTACTTGTTTTACTTACTCCTCAAGCGATGACAAAAGAAACTGAAACTGCGCAAATCCTAGTAGAGTCTCATAAGAAATGCCCTCACAAACCATTGATCGCTGTATTTATGGGTGGCAACTCAATGATATATCCAAGAATAGTACTGACTGAGGGTGGAATTCCAATATTTGACTTTCCAGAACGTGCAGTTCATGCAATTGCGGAACTCTATCACTACACAGTGATTCGAGATAGCTTGAAGGATGAATCAATTCCTACCTTCAATGTCGATAAGAAAAAGGTGGCTGAAATCATTGAGAATGTGCGAAAAGACAACCGCCGTGTTCTCTTGGGAAATGAAGCACATTCAATTGCTGAAGCTTATGGAATTCCTGTAGCAAGAATCAGACTCGCAACCAGTTCTCAAGAGGCAAAACTACTTGCTGATGAGCTTGGCTATCCTGTTGTTTTGAAGATTGCTAGCCCTGATATTGTGCACAAGAGCGATATTGGGGGAATCCGTATTGGGCTTGAAACGCCTGAGGAAGTTGAACAAGCTTTTCTACAGATCTTGGAAAATGCTAAGACTCACATGCCTCATGCGTTAATATATGGCGTTGATGTTCAAGAGATGGCTGAGAAAGGGAAAGAATTGATAATCGGTTGTTCAAGAGATGTTCAGTTCGGTCCACTCGTGATGTTTGGAGCTGGTGGAATATTTGTCAATTATCTGAAAGACATATCATTTCGACTTGCTCCAATGACCCGAAATGACGCAAGGGAGTTAATAATGGAAACCAAGATGGGTACTCTTTTGAAAGGTGTTCGAGGGGAAGCACCTAGTGATCTAAAGGCTATCGAAGATACTGTTCTTAGAATAAATCAATTGGTGACTGATTTTGAGGAAATTGTTGAGCTCGATATCAATCCTGCTTTTGCATATGAGAAAGGAAACGGAGTTTCAGCAGTTGATGTCAAAATGACTATTGGAGGGAAATAGAATGGTTGCAAACATAGTAATTAGTGGGGACACACTTACTGGAAAGACAATGGTTGCCATAGCTTTGGCAGCGAAATTAAAGCAGACGGGCAAATCTGTTGGTTACTTCAAACCCGTTGGAACGAAGAGCTTTGAATACAGCACCAGTACAGAAGATGTTGATGAAGATGCCGCTATTATGAAAGACCTTCTAGGATTGGAACATCCTCTCTCAATGATCAGCCCAATCGTTCGAACCAACTCAAGTTATGATGAGTTACTTCGGATTGGACATGACGAATTGATTAAGAGAATCAATGCTTCATACAAAGAAATCTCTAGGGATTTGGATTATTTGGTTATTGAAGGAACTAAAGCTTCTTGGCATCTTCTACATGTGGACTTGTCTACTCCTCGAATAGCAAGAGAGCTCAACGCTTCGGTGATTTGTCTTGTCAACTTTCCTAATATTGAAGCCATTGATGATATCCTTCTTCAGATAGAACTCTTCAAACAACAGGGAATCGATAAAGTAAGCATAATTCTCAACATGGTGCCTCCGATGTTGAAGAAGATAGTTTCAGAACAAATTGGACCATTTCTTGAGGAACGAGGAACAAACCTTGTTGGAGTTTTATATCTGTACCGAGAA
>PJET01000136.1 GCA_002825515.1 Candidatus Thorarchaeota archaeon MP11T_1
CTCATAGGGTTAGGCGTGATTCTCCTAATCGTTGGAGCAGTCAAGTAGTTCCTTCAATTCAAAATACATAGGAAAGCGTGGGGAGAAGAGTCTCCCCTCGTATCTATATTTTAGTCTGTATTTTAATCAATTCCAATTCGAGCTGCAATCTTCACAATTAAGAAGACCACAAATGCTACGATTATGAACGTAATCAAGCTGTCCAATATGGGACCGCCGGATAAAACATAATCTACACCCTCTGGTTGAATAGCTGGATAAACAAACTCAATTAGTGGCATAATGAGACTGTTCACAAGAGCCTGCACAACCTGACCTATGTATATGCCTAGGATGAACGCAACTGCAAGTCCTAGGACCTTGTAGTTTGAGATGAATGCAACAAACTCGTTGATTACTCCTTTGGGAGCAGGAGGCTTTGGAGCTGGTGTCAGCAATTTCCGAATTTCTCTTAGTTCTTCCAACATTTCATTATTTGACATGTTCTCACCCCTAATGAATGTACCAAAAGAAAATACATAGGTGGGTAATGACTCTTTCCAAAACATGTTTAGATTGATAATGCAGAATGGATAGTAATAGTAAATGAGTTTCTGGTTCTTTCTCTCAATGATGGGGCTTATCCTTGTCATTCCAATCCATTTCTTGTCAGTAGAACACTCCAGATTGGATAGCAAATATGGTCAGGAAAAAGGATTAAAGATTGGAGCTGCTTTTGGGATGATTTCGGGATGGGGTTTCTTTCTCTTCTTGATCGGACTCTGGGTTTCACCACAGGAGAGATTTGCTATCCAGATCTCGGAAATCATCTTCATGGGAGTTCCACTTTTCCATATTATACTGGCTATAGTATTTCTTCTACCTGGAGCTTGGCTCGGAATTACAGGAGTGATTGAGGTGGGACTCAAAGTTGCTGAAACGCATCGAGCTGAAAGAGTGATATCTACTGGGGTCTATTCACGAGTCCGACATCCTCAGTATCTTGGATCTATTCTAGCTCATGTTGGAGCGTCATTTCTCTTATCAGCTTATTACTCGCTTCTTGTGACACCAGTTGTTATCTTAATCAATTACATACTCTGTTGGAAAGAAGAGAGAGAATTAGTTAGGGAATTTGGTGAGGCCTATATAGAGTATCAAAACAGAACCCCAATGTTGTTTCCAAGCCGAAAAAAGATCAAGTCTGTGCAAGAATAGTTTATGATAGAATATACTCACGTTTATTCTATATTCGGGGAATGTTTGATGCCGTCTCATCGTTTGATAGTCAGCCTGTTGGTGTTCTTCTTTATCATACTGCCTTTAGCAGGGCAATTTTCGTACATGGATGCTAAAATTGTAGATGATTCATCAATATTAGAACAAATAGAGAAAAAACCAGACATCCAAAAGACTGATGGTCACTCAATACTTGCAGCAGACCCCATCAGCGGTGTTCTCGACTCAGTCGTCGTAGAACAGTATGGATATTTTGGTACAGGACAACTTGATGCACGTACAGATACTAGCCATAATGAACAAGCTACTATTCCTATAGATAACGCAACAGGATGGGTTGGAAGTCGCGCACAACTTGAGCTATGGAATATGGAGAGACTCTATGTTGAGAATGGAACATTCGACGATGGCATTGATGGAACAACATACTATCCAAATACAGTTGCGGGATATCCCTATGGATGGGATTTTGAGTGGGACGACCCAAGCTATGGAGGACCGCCGGGGGAACAGAATGTATCAACAACCTATGACAAGGATGCAGGGTATATTGTGCTTCAGACAGAGGGTCAGTTAGACACTTCGTCTGGATATGTCCTATATAGGCACTATGATGGCACCTATATATACTGGAATCAGACCATACACAATGTACCATACTCGGACAATCTCACTTTGACTTTCATGTTCAACTATGAGAGTGGAATAATAGACAAGTTAGACCTTATTGAGGGCTGGGTTTGGCTTGATGTCCTGATTGATGGCGATTATGTGGATTATATCAATCTGATGAATGCCACTGAGTGTCCCTCACGAAACACATGGTATGAATTTACAGTTGCTAACATAACTGATCCCGCAGATGTATTCAACCTAGAGATTGGTATTTACATTCAAACATGGTATGGTGACAATTACTACTACACAAATCCAGGCGGAGACTATGACCAAGATGATGTTCTTGATTTTGACCACACAAGAGTCAATAGAGTGCTTCTTGATAATATCACACTGTTGAGTGTGACTCAACCGAGTTATGATTCTGTTAATCTAACATTCCATTCAGGAACCTTCAGTTTGGCTATTACAGAACTCTCTGGTTACGGAACAGCGGTCATCAGCAATCCAAGTTACTGGAGTGATAGTAGTCTGACGGTTGGTATATCCTCGAATGTCAGCATCTCATGCGATTATGAAGTGAAATTATTATCTCACAACTTTGGAAATTCTTTGTGGGCACCTCAACCCACTCGAGTTGGTGTAGCATACTCTGTTGAAGCAGGAGCGAGCGCATCATTAGCGACGTTCACTTATGTTGGAAACGAAGGAGTCGCCATATATGAGAATTTCACCGTTGAGTTATTCATTCCTTCGGATTGGGAGAATGTAACAATCTACGACCCATTCCTTAACGATGTGACCAGTGAATGTTTCTACACTTCAGGATCTATAGAGATACCGACTTCATTGCTAAATCGACTGGGTTGGTGGCAAATCGTTCTCGAGTCACCCAATTATGCAAAATCAGTTACAACACAGATTGAAGACTTAGGTTTATGGTACAGTAGTCAATTGTTTAGACCTGATAATTTAACACGCGTTTCAGTTAATCTTGGAACAACTAATCAGACTCCGACAATCTCTAATCCAGTGAACGTGACATATTATCAACCGGATGCCAGCATATGGTATGAAGAGTCTATTGGCTCAGGCTCAAATGGAATTGCGAATTCTACACAACAGATGCTTTCAGGGGGTGCTACTCTAGCAGGCGAGTGGACTGTTACTGCAATATGGTCCAATGGCACAGAGGTTGCTTATGGTGTGACATTGTTTGATATGTATCACACAGCTTCACTTGTGGTTCCAGCAGAATACACGACCGTTCAGACCGATGTAGGTCTAATAATCTCAAACTTTGTTTATTATACTGATGCAGATACATCAGCTTTCCTTCTTGATGATTCAGTAACAATTACAGCAAACTGGACCGGTTCTATTGTGCCATTCACTCAAGACTTTGTCAAAAATTGGTGGCGAGGTGAGTTTGACACTTCCATGTTGGATGGTGGTCAATATACTGTCAATGTGACTGCATCGAGACCATACTTTGATAATGTATCAACTCAATTCACTGTGATAGCAATACAGAAAACGACTATTGAAATTCTGAATGCAGGAGCAATACCAATAGAGCGTGGTTTGAACGAAGTCTTTACTGTGCAATTGGATTTTGAGTTGTTAAATGGAACAGGGATCTCAGGAGCTAACATTGACATCAGTCATTCAGGACCTGTAGGAGGGTTGTCATGGTACAACTTTGTTGATAATAACAGTGGACACTATTCAGTGAATATCATTTGTGATATCTCTGCGACGTATCCAATCACAATAACGTTGAACAAATCATACCATAGTAGCGCCTCAGACTCATTCACACTTATTATTGGAGAAACTGGAACATCCATAGTCTGTCTGAATGGAACTGCAGACGCAGTTTTGTTTGGTAGCAACTATACTGTTGTATTGGAGTATTTGAACAGTACGGCAGGGGGGTTGATAGGAGCAACTCTCCAAGTTCTTACTACAAATCCAACAACGGGTTTAAACTACACAGGTTTTACACCGATAGCAGATGGACTTTATACAATTACACTCATTCCGACCACTTCAGGGTCTTTCTCAATTGTCATGAGCGCAAGTCTTCTGAATCACGAAACTCAATATGTAACATTCACTCTCACAGCCACTGGTATTCCGACAGTGCTAACGTCAGTACCATCGACTGCAAGTATTTCAGTGGACCATAATTTCACGGTTCAACTTAGGTTTCAAGACGAGTCGTTGAATCCTATTGACTTGGGGCATTTCACTGTGGTTAATCCTCCAAGTGGGCTTAATATCTCATCTGTTATTCCACTTGGTAATGGTCTATATAATTTCACTCTAATTCCATTAGGGATAGGCACATACGATGTTCTTTTCAGAGCCTCTGCGTACAACTATCAGAGTTCAAGCACAGCCTTTACATTAGTCGTTACAGAAATAAAAACGCGGGTTGAGTTTGAAGGTGATGTTACCTATGCACTAGCTGAATTCGAAGAACCATACCAGCTTATAGTCTATTATTATCGCTCTGACATTGCATCTCCGGTCAATGTGAATGGAGCCAATATTTCAGTTCTTACACAGGATCCAGGGCTACATATAACAATTGATGAATATTCAGGATATTACTTAATTACCATCAGAGGACAGGCAATAGGCACCTGGTCATTAACGATTTCAGCAAATAAAACGAATCACTTTATTGCAACAAAACAATTTCTTTTTGAAGTTGAGGAGATTGATACATCTGTTCAAGGATCAAGTCCGTTCGATGATTTATTCGTAGGGAGACCATACCTTTTCACTTTCAACTATATATACGAAGCAAATAGTAGTAGTATCTTCGGTGCTTCTGTGATCCCATTTGGCGAGGGATCGGATTGGATGACATTTACTGAGCTTGGGTCAGGTCAATATTCTGTCAATCTTACACCTGTTGAACTAGGAGATTATAGTGTACTCTTAACTTTCGAAAAGTTTGGTTTTGTGACCGCAAATTATAGACTCACGTTCAGAGTCAGCGAAATACCAATTTCTATTGAAATTCTCCAAGGTCTTAGAGGACCTGAAGGTCTTGGAACGACATTTATGGTCAGATTAACTGAATCGGATACAGGTCTTGCTATTACCGAGGCTAGTGTCTATTGTAATATTCACGACTCTAATGAGAATCCTATATATGAACAAGCAATTCTCATGCAAGAGTCTGTCACTGCGGGGGTCTACACAACAGATTTTGAAATGCCTTCAGCCGATGGAACATTCTTCATTGTTGTTTCTTGTAATATTGCTAACTATGTGTTAGAAGAGAATCTAATAATGCAACTACAGCCTGCAAGAGATGTTAGTACTATGTTGCTTATGACCGTACGTACATACTATTGGGTTTTCCTTGGAATTGGAGCTGTAGCAATGGGTCTGATGTATAGAAGAACAGAGAGAAGAAAAAGAGTTAGACAGAATAGGATAGCACTCTCCATAAAGAAACGTTTCGATGATGTTCGTAGCCTGCTTGGAGTAATTGTTCTTCACAAGGATAGTGGACTACCAGTTTATTCACAAATTCTAAGAGAGGGTCTCGAAGAAGCTGTGATTTCAGCATTTATCACTGCAATCACGAGTTTTCGAAGAGAGTTTGATATTGAAACCACAACTGAAGAGTGGGGATTAATCCCAATCTCTGATATTGTAAGGGTTATTTCTACAAACAAGCTAATTTGTGCATTCATCACAACTGGTAATCCTTCAGCTGAACAACAAGAGAGAATGATTAAGTTTGCAAAGACCGTAGGTTTCATCTTTGATGACACTATAGAGGACGTTCCAGTTGTAGTCTTGGATCATCATACTACTGCACGGTTCAATGAATTATTCGACGAGGTTCTCGATGGTGCTCTACTGAGAACATATAAGTTGGACGACTCGAAGAAATTCCAAGTTTCCAGTTGCGCTGATGAACGGATTGCTAGTCAGCGAGATGAGGAGTTCAAACTCGAACAGCTTGCCGCCGAAATCGCTGCATGTGGTCTAGAAGAAGGCCGCGTCTATCAAGCCATCATGCGGGCTTTGGAGAGTCGTTATCTTGTGGCCATAGATGAGCCTCTATTTGCTACAAAAATAGTTAGAGCTCCAGACACTGTAGCAGAGGAGGGATAGAATAAAGAAGGTGAGAGTTTTCATCTCTCACCAATTTTCAGTTTTGCAAAATCAATTACGTACTAAATAGAAGTCCAGTGGTTTCTTCCGTAATACTAATGGAATCACAATTATTGCTACTACTATCACAATCGCTACAATCAATGCAGTCCAGTAGATAATAGGAATCACTTCGATAGTTGTCCATTTCACGTAGATACCCACAGCCGCCCAGACAACAACAAGACTGTATGCGATATCCCTTCGCTTCACTAACATGACTATAGCAAGCAACAACGCCACAACTAGGACCAGAGCTGTCCAGAGATATTGAGTATCCAATGGAATAGTAAGGTATTCATTTAGTACTGAGGCGGTATTGGCAATCGTTGCAACGGATATCCAACCCACATAGACACTAACAGGTAGATGTACTGCCAGCTTTTGACTAAGGGACACTTCAGATACACCTATCCCAAGTCTAAAGTAGGTATACAGAAGAGTCAATAAAATACCAAGCATCAATGGTTCTGTCAAGAGAAGCAACACAGTCGTATCAACAGCAAAATGAAATGCAATCAACCAGCTTACATTGAAAAGTCCACCAATAAGGTATAGGTAACCAATTTTTCCTAGATAATCTTCATTGACTTGACTTGGTCGTGCCTGATAGATGATGAAGATTATGAGAAGTGTGTAGATCACACTCCAAATTGAGAATACATAACCAGCCGGGGTGAAGTAGCTGAAAAACCTATCAGCAGCCTCGCCAGTATTCACTCCACCAAAATTTAGAATATTGGATAGAGCATTCATAATGATTGTAAAGATTATTGCGAGGATGTTTATAATTTGAAATGTTTTGAAATTTTTAGTTGACAATTAAAAAACCCCACAAGTTACTTTAACTATAGTTAGTTTATAAGTGTTGATGTTGGTCTTCATATCTCTGAAACAAACATTGAAGAATTGATTGTCAAGCAGGAATGTTTCCATAAGAACTCTAAATCTAAACAATATATTCTCATCAATATTAATCCAAAGTTATCTTGCTCTAGTATGAATTATTAACATGGTTTGATATTCAAAACTCTATGGAAGAACTCTCTAAACTGCTGTTTGAGCTTTCAAATGAGGATAGATTAAGAGTCTTGAAACTGCTAAGAGAAAGTCCGACAAAATTGACCGCACTCGCTTCTACTCTTGACTTGACGGTCCAAGAAACATCCAGACATCTCTCACGAATGACAAAAGCCAGTCTGATTCAAAAGGGGTCTGATGGAGCCTATTTCATTACAGCTTATGGGTCTCAACTGCAGGAGGTTCTGCCATCCCTCTCATTCCTTATCAAAAATCAAGAGTATTTCATGACTCATACAATGTCGAACTTGCCAAGAGAGTTTATTTCTCGAATAGGTGATTTAGTTAACGCTGAATTCACTGACAATGCAATTGTACTATTTCAGCAAGTGGACAGCCTGATTTCAAAAGCCACCAAGTATGTTTGGATAATGTCCGATCAAGCACTATCAAGCACATTCCCACTCCTTGAACAAAGTCTTGGAAGAGGCGTTGAATTTAGGGTAATCATGCCAGCAGACATTGAAGTACCAAAATTACCTAAGGAGATACTACCTGATTTTAGCAAATATCGAGGAAATCTGATGGAGCCCAGACATCTGGAAAAAGTGACTCACGTTGTGATTCTTTCGGAGTCTGAAGGTATACTTACTCTACCAGATCTTGATGGTCGGCTTGATTATTTGGGATTTAGAATAGAAGATAGTTTGGGTCTTCATTGGTGTCACGATCTCTTTGTTCACTTCTGGGACAAAGCAAATCCTATTGTCTTTGGATAGCTCATCTTCAGGAATAATCTGATCTGGTCTTTTTCCAGTCTTTCCGAATTGCTGTTAGATGTCCAGTGTGGTAATTCATATGTGTGAAAGCATTAGTTAGTACTTCTCTGCACGACATGCCTACAAAGAAAGAAGGTGCTGTGCCTTTCTCAATTACTCTATCAAAATCTTCAGATTTTGCTCTTTTCACCCACTCGAATAGATTGGCTTCTGTTGCATCATAATACTCTTGAATCTCAGGAAGTGGAGTTCCCTCCCAATCTCCTGATGAACCAGGCTGATAGAGTTTGAATAGTCCAGGATTCATTGGCGGACCCTGGTCAATTAACATATTTACCGAGAAATCATAAACTGCAGCTTGGTGTGCAAGAACCCAACCGAGGGCAGACATTCCATTTCGTGGACGATAGGCCAGGTCAGTGCAGCCTGCCTCTGTGAGGAGTTTGATTTCCATATCACGCCATACTCGTGCGCTTTTTGCAGAGAGCCGAATATCTTCTATGTCACTCATTCTTACCACCTGACCATCCTTTACTACTCTCTTTTTAGAATTGGCATTAGAGAAAAAGGGTGGGAGCGGAAGACCGCTCCCGATTTCAATTACATCACTTTCTCTCAGAGTTTATTCTCACACATACCACTGAGATTGCGGCTACACCAAAGACACCAACAACAACTGAAGACCAAATTAGACCCGAAATAAAGGCACTTACAGAAGAGGGTGCGGTCGTCGGAAACACTGAGAATATTGGGTCGTGAGTAATTGAGTAGCCATCCCATTGTGCATAGCAGGAACTGTAGTAGTACGTCTGTCCCCACAAGTAACTACCGGCATAGGCCAGATCGGTGGTGGATTCTGCAAGCATGGGTACGGCATAGAAGTAGTAGGGCATTATGGCAGGTACTACATCATAGGTCTGTCCATCACGGCCCCAGACATATGTCCCACCAAAGTCGACTGTGGATCGAGTTCTGGTTTCATCAGAAAATCGGAGGAAACCGCCTGGAACATCAGCAGATTCAAGTGAGTCTGTTTGGAGGAGAGTCCAATCTTCATCTTGAGTTAGACTATCGGGTGGTATTTCTGTTGGTTCTGATTCATTTCCAGGGAGGGGTTCAGGACCAGTTGGATCCACAGGAACCTCCGGGACCACATAGCTTGTGAAGGAACTCCAGTAGTTGATAGTGAGCCCTAGACCCTCTAGATCTGTTGAAACTTCTCCAGTGATTGGATCATTGAAATCACCAATATACTGGTCAATCTTTACGACCGCTGCATCATTGGTGGTTTCAAATCTGAAGGTGAGCTCGAAACTGTCCACCACGACAGGAATGGTCTCTTGATCTAGGAAGTAGTCATCAATATAGGGAACGTCAAAATACCAAACATTGTAGGGAGGGTATCTCATTAATGCACCTTGGATATCAACAACCTCTGCACTCCACTCAATCTGATTATCAGAGTTGATATGGGGTGTCGAGATTGCACCCATGTTGGCATTTGCAGTTTGGAATCCATAAACGAACTCTGAGGCCGTTTCATTCATCTCGTACCAGGTCCAATCGATGATACCATCCTCGTTGAAGTCATACTCCACCTCGCTGTATGCGATGTCCATCCTACCGTTACCATTTGTATCGTTAAATGTGCTGAAGCCGGAGAAATAGTGGTTCATCCAGTGTTCAGTATTCTCAGCTCTGAACATCTCATTTACATCGTAGCCAAACCCACAGTGGTTCCAGTCGTAGTCATACTCGTAGGTTTCGTTCATGAAGGATACCCACTCATACTCAGGCTTTAGATCTGGAATTACTGAATTAGGATCAACTGTGGACCCATCCTCAGTTTGCCATACATATTCAGCATGATAGTAACTACTTGAGTTGTATTCGGAATAATAGAAGGAGGAATAGATGAAAACCTCATCCCCAGAAAGTGCTTCTTCATGAGGCCACCAATATATTCCCCAAATATTTTCTGCAATACCTGGTTGCTGTGACATCCATGCCATATATGATGCATCTGGATCTAGAAGGATAACAACCAGGAGATTCGAGAATGCCCAGTCAGATGTCCAGTTGTAGAAACTGATTTCGGTGATGGTATATCTGTTTTCAAAAATGTCTTCAACATGATATTCCGTGTAATAATAGTCATCAGTCACATTGGAGTAATAACCAGGATCAATTGGAACAGAGTAGTCTCTTCCAGTTTCATTCCACCATTCCCATGCAACATATACGCCAGGTTGCAGCTCCGTGAATGGACTAACGATCTGTGCAGAATTATAGATCCCATCCAGAGCTGTTGCAGCATTTGTTCCCATTCCCAGAACTATGATACTTGAAACTAAAACGAGAGATGCAAATTGCTTTATCATTGGTTTCATCGTGTCGTTTCATCTCGGTTTATATTCCTTGTCAGAAATTGGTAGTACATACTATAATAGCAGTTTTCTGTGAACGGTTCAATAGATAAATGATAGAAGCCTTATGAGGGGTTTTTTGGTCAATATAGAGGCCTATTAGGGTTTATGAACGTTCGAAGGGAGCTCATAGATTATCTGGTCACATCATGCTCAAGGGTCACTATCTTTGTTCTTCCGCTCTCAGTGCGACGAATTAACGATTTTCGTTCGAGAGTGGAAAGTGTGACACTCAGTGTAGACTTGCTCAGTCCCGTGGCTCGTCGTAATTCATCCTGAGCCATCTGACCACCGTTCTCTTCGAGACGATTAATGATACGACGTTCGGTATTTGTGAGTGTTACTACCAAGATTTTTTCCGGAGAAACTTCCTGAGCATTTGAAGTTGTCATCATGCCTTCAAGATGTGATACTCTTCTTTGAAGACGGAGAACAACTAAAACAGCCACATTCAGAACCAAGACCAAAGATATCACAAGAGCAATAGTGGTAGCAAGAAAGACTATCTCTTTTGCAACAGGCAGTGCTGATACCCAAGTCCACAGAGCACCAGTGAGTACCACTATGGAGATAGCGACTAGGATAATATCGATCCTCTTGGTCCCTTCTCCAGCACGTGGCATCTCAACACCTGCGAGAGGTGAATGTTTCAGACCTTATGAATGCGTCTGAGGTCGCTTGCTGGTTCAAATAGTTGTATATCACAAAAGGTAAATTGGCTCTATTGGAAATCGACCTGGTGACAATGATGTCAAGGCCAGCCACTGGGCAACTATCAAGAAAAGAGCTACAAGAACTAAGAAGACTTATGGCGGTGCAGCAAGCTCTAAACGAGTGGAAGAAGAAAGGTTTTGATGTAGACATCCCAATTTGTCCAATCTGTAAAAGCCCCCGACTTGTTGACCTGACATCAGCACATGACCTTGGGATTTTTCCAGGTTCTTTTCAACCAGCGCTTTATTGTATCGATTGCGGATGGTATGGTCGTATTGCACCGGTTATGTCAAATCGTCCTGAGAAAGATGCAGTACTGGAAGACCTTCAGGGAGCATTTACCCCACTAATGGACCCAGATGAAGACCCGCTCCTTGACGAAGTGGACGAAGTCATTGAGGATGACTACTGATTCACTTAGGAGGAACACGACGCAACTCGAACATCAAAGGGTTAAATCCATCAGGACATGCATGTGTGGCGATACATTGATCTTTTAGCCATGGAAATCTCGCATTATACATCATAGCGTAGACCTTTGGGATCATGGAATATAAAGCGCTAATACAGATCTTTCCTTTGACCTCTTCACCAGTGAATACGACTTCATCTCCAAGTTTGTGGCCAGCTCCGCAAGTTCCTTCCTGTTTGATCACTCTACAGAGGATGTTCCACGATTCATCTCTAATGCAATCCGAATCTGTCATGAATTGGAATTCAAGAGAACTGCCTATAAGACATGTGACAGCTAGTCATCTTCCAAGACTTCATCCAGTCGGTCCTGAGAGGAGGGGTCATTAGGTGCGTCTTGTTCGCTGTTGTGACTAATCTGAGGAGTCTCGGTTTCAATTTCGATCAGATCATCAGGGTCACAAATGTCGTTTGGATATTCTCCAGCTCTGCGAAGACCTTCGCTTGCTGCTATTGGACCAAACACTTGCAGTATCATTGTAGTCAAGGCGATGACGTTTAGAATGAGAACACCATAGAAGATTGCTTCGGCGTTGCCAATTGAGAGAAAGTTTTGTTCTACGACAAGAGATAGGCCAACTGCAATTCCTGCTTGTGACATCAGGCAGAATCCAAGATACCTAGTTGTAAGCGGGGGCGTTTTAGTAATTTGAGCTCCTGTTCGGGCTCCAAAGTATTTAGCAAATGTCCTTCCTCCCACATAGGCAGCTGCAAGGAGTACTACTGATACGTTTGCAATGACTCCAAGGTCAATTGATGCGCCAACTATTACGAAGAAAATCATGACTATTGGAGACATTATAACCTTCAAGGTATGACTGACAGGGTCCTTCTCAGGGTTTACATAATTACCTACTATGAAACCAAACACCATGCAAGAGAGTATTGTACTCAGATGCAACCAGGACATGAGTCCCACTAGAAGTACAATCATACCTAGCTCAAATTCTAGAATCTCTCGACGGTTATCTTCTCTATTAACGAAGACCACCATTACAAATCCAAGAGTCGCTCCTATGATGGAAGATGCTGCAATCTCATAGATTAGGGTTACAGAGACACTCAGAAGAGTCACAGTACCAGGAGTGGCATAGAACAAAACTGCTATAGCAATTGCCGCGTTGGCTAGTAGAATTGCTATGACGTCATCTAATGCGAGGATGAACATCAGAGTATCAGTTAAGTTGCCTTTGCACTTTCGTTCCCAGATAACCATCACAGTGGATGCGGGATCAGTTGCGCTTGCGAGGGCTCCAAAAACAATTGCAATATGCCACTGGCCAAGTAGGAATCCGGTCAATGCAGTGACTAATACAAATGTCAAAATTGATTCTAAAAGAAGAATGACTGACATTCGCCGCGTTTGTCCACTGAAGACCTCTTTCCTGATTTCAAGCCCAATATTATAACCTATAAGGCCTAACGCTAAATCAACAAGAGGGAACAATGTCATACGCGCGGAGGCATCAAACCAACCAATTATGCCGAGGAATAGACCTGCAATCATGAAGCCCAGAATTTGCGGAATTCCAAATTTCTTCATTATCTCAGCGCCAAAGTATGCTAGAACAAGGGCAAGACCAATCAATAGTAGGGTCCCTGGAATAAAGACTGTCTGCATCCAGCATTCCGCTCCGCGAGAGATTTGTATCGTTATTTATTGAAAAAAAATCATTGTTCCTTTTAAAGTGGTGTATAGGTTACAGGCCAGAAATATTTGTCTGACCATTTCAATGATTGTTAGAGTAGTTTTCTCACTTGAGCGATTTGTAGTACCGACACAAGTGGCTCAAAAAACACTCCTCGCAATGCGGATTTTGTGCTTTGCAGACCTCACGGCCATGGCGAACGAGGTTCTTATTCAGAGAAGGAATGCAACTTCGGGGCATGATTTCCTCGAGGAGCACATGAGCCTTTTCACGAGAAACTTTTTCGTCAATTAGACCAAGGCGTTTTGTGACTCTCCAGACATGAGTATCAACTGGCAAAACAGGACGTTCAAATGAAAAGAGAAGGACTATCGCTGCGGTCTTCGGACCAACTCCATGAAGTGAAGTCAACCATTTTTTCGCTTTATTTACCTCCATAGTTTCAAGAAGTGACAGGTCTAGTTTCCCAACTCTCTCGTTAATCTCTCTTAGTGCAGCCTGGATCCGTTTAGCCTTGAGATTATACATTCCTGATGATTTTATGAACAAAGCAACTTCTTCCTGAGGCGCATCCAGTACTTCCTCCCATGTAGGAAATCTTTCTTTCAATGCCTCGTAGGCTCTAAACATGTTTCTATCATTTGTATGCTGACTCAATATTGTCATCACAAGTTCATCAAGTGGCGGAAGCTTTCTAGCGCTCACCTCCTTGCCATAATAGCGAGTCAGCACATTGCAAATTTGTTTGGCTAGGAATCTCGTCTTGACTCTGATTTTGTCATCGCTCATGCTTGATATATTGTAAATAAGTTCAACCTTATGTAAGCAGTGGTTTGTGGGAATCGAAAATCCCATTTCGATACTCTTTTGTTACATAGTCATATACTTCACTGGAGTCGCAATGAAAGTAGCAGTAGTATATGAGAGTACTAGAGGGAGAACAAAAGCAATGGCTGAGGCAATTTGCGAGGGCGTGAACTCCTCAGGCGCTCAGTGCGTTCTGTTTGATGCGAAAGAGTTTCAGGGAGTTGACGGCATCTGTGGCTTAGCGATGGGAAGTTCAACTCGAATGAAGAGAACATTACCAATGATTAAGAGAGTTCTCTCAGAACTACCGGCACTTAATGGACTACCAGCAGCAGCTTTTGGATCATATGGATGGAGTGGGGAAGCTCCAGATGAGATTGCAGGAAAGCTGGAAGAATTGGGAGCTAGTCTTATTGAAGGGAAACCAATCAAGGCAAAAGATTTTCCAAGTGACTCAATTCTTGATGAGTGTCGAACTCTGGGGGCCAAGCTAGCATCTCGTTGTCAGTAGAAATATGAAGCTATGCCTACTGCATAATTCTTATCATTTACATTCTTGCTGACGTGGATGGAGCTGACCTAATGGGGCATATTAGAAGACTCATGGGCTATTCTCTGAGACGAAAGGCTCTGTTCTTTGGGTTCCTTATTTCAGCAGCAATTGGTACTATGTTCAATCTTCTAACCCCACTCGTAATGGTCGAAATAGTTGATGGTGTACTCCTTGGAGAACAACTCCATTTGCTTTTTCCATATACGATTCTGTATATTGGTCTTGGTCTTCTTTATGCAATCTTTGACATGATTGGGCGTTATGGAGCTGCAATATCTTCGCAATGGGTAATCTACACCTTGCGCGAAGAACTCTATGAAAGTCTAATGGAGAAAGACTTGGCTTTTTACGACGAGAATGAAACAGGTCAGCTTCTCGCTCGTGTAACGACTGATGTCAGCACAATGAGAGAGTTTCTCTTTTGGGGCTATCGTGTGATATTCATTGGGACTGTGCAGCTTATCGGCACATACTTTGTGATGTGGAGTGTCAACTCGGACCTAACATTCTACATGCTGTTTTTATTACCAGTGATGGCCATTTTCATCTATTCGTTTGCTCGAAAGGTAAGACCAGTATTTTATGCCGCACGAAAACAGTATGGAGTCCTCAGCTCAGTACTTGCAGAGAATGTGGTTGGACATAAGGTCGTTAGAACATTTGCCTCAGAGGAGAGAGAAGCAAAAAAGGTAGAAAAGGAGAATCGAGGTTTCCTTGACCTAAGGGTTGAAGCTAGTAGACTTCAATCATTCTTCCAGCCAATGTTACCAGCACTATTTGGACTTGCTATAGGGGGGCTGATATACATTGGAGGATCTGCGATTCTAAATGATACACTGACGCTTGGTGAGTTTGTCGGGTTTGTCACCCTAGTTGGAATGCTACTGCTCCCTGCACGATTCCTCAGTTGGGGAGTAGGAATGTATCAACGTGCCGCAGCTGCGGGAGACCGTACCTTCTATATCCTAGATGCAATCGAGGAAGTGATGGATCCAGAGGATCCTGTTGACGCCTCTAGCTTTGCTGGAGCGGTTGATTTTGATAATGTGTATTTCAGCTATGGCGGGGAGAAGCACATCCTGCGGGACATTTCACTTCATGTGAAACCGGGTCAAGTGGTTGCATTACTTGGGGGGACTGGTTCTGGTAAGACTAGTCTTGTTAATCTAATTCCAAGATTCTATGATGTAGATTATGATAATACGGTCAGGTATAACGAGAAGGTCTACCGTGTTGACGAGAGGGGATGCGTTACTATTGAGGGGTCAGAATTCAGAGTGGATAATGGTCATATTGAGATAAATGGAGAGAGAATTAATGTTGAAGCTCCAGGTACGCTCTGCATCGACGGCGTGGATATTCGGCTCTATGCACTTAATGATCTGCGAAAACAAATCGGTATTGTACATCAGGACCCATTTCTATTCTCAGCTACTATAAGAAACAACATAGCATTTGCTCGGCCAGATGCCTCTATTCAGGAGGTAGAGGAAGCTGCGAAAGCAGCCATGATCCACGATTTTATTGTCACCCTTGAAAATGGATATGACTCTGAGGTGGGTGAGCGTGGTGTAACACTCAGTGGTGGACAAAAACAAAGGATTGCGATTGCCAGAGCCCTACTTGCAGACCCACGTATTCTGATACTTGATGATTCTACTAGCTCAGTTGATGCGAGAACAGAGATGCTAATTCAGCAGGCATTAGAGAATTTAATGAAAGGACGCACCACCTTCATAATCACTCATCGGTTGAGTACAGTCAGAAATGCAGATCTAATTGTAATGATGGAGCGAGGGCAAATCGTTGAAATTGGTACTCATGAAGGATTGATTGCAGAGAGGGGACTCTATTACAATATTCACCAGACTTTGACGGAAATGGAACTGGTTACCAGCATCAAATCTGACACCATCTCAACATCTACAATAAAAAGTCAAGGAGGAGATATCAGTGAGTAGCGCTCTAGATGGTGCTGACGACCCAGATGCAAGAACCTACGAGTACACCGACTCAGAGCTACTCACACGAATGGTCAAGTACCTGTTTGCATACAGGAAGTTGTTTGGCGCTGTGGTTGTACTGACTGCGGTTGGCATAGTGCTTGGTGTATGGACTCCTTTTGTTTTGCGACAGGCGATTGATGTTGACTTTGTAAATGGAATTGTACAGTCGATTGTCTTGACTGCACTTCTCTATGTACTACTTCAAATCATTTCATGGATCACGAATTACGGAAGTGGTTATCTAATGGCACTAATGGGGCAGAGAGCAATTTTTGACATTAGACAAGAGCTTTACAACCATGTTC
>PJET01000047.1 GCA_002825515.1 Candidatus Thorarchaeota archaeon MP11T_1
TGAGTGCTGTCTTGAGAGACTGTTGTGCTTTCAATCTCTTCGGCATTTATGGGTATCTCCTTCTGCAACTCCGATAGAAACTCACGCAGCTCTCTTACTGTATGCATGGTATATACTTCAGCCTCATCGATGCAGTGTGAGGCAGTACGTAGTGCATTACTGCTTGGTCGTCTAAACTTGAATCCATTGATAGACTTCTCGCATTCCGCAAGGTCATTGTCTATCTGTTCCAGCTTATCAATCAGTTCACTGAGGTTGGTTATCATCTCTCTCCTTTTCTATTGCTTCTTTTACAGCGTTCCAGAGATCATCATGCCATATAGCAAACGTGTTCTCTCCACCATTTCCAATGCTGATCAACTCCATTCCAATACCACCAGAAACGTAGCCTATCTCCTTGTCATCCACTATGACCTTAGTAGGGTTCGTGTGAAATGTCAGGTATCCATGACCATAGCCATCGTCCTCCCTGATGAATGTGTCATAGACTGGTATAGACACCATTCTGAATGGATACTCATCCCTTGTTCCCTTACTCATAGTTAGTATCTCTCACTACGATCATGTTTGATGCGACTGGACGTATCTCAATACGATCATCGGCAGATATAGAGATGCCATCGTCCGTTTCTTTTATGATGAACGTACCATCAGAGATGATCTTTATCTTAGTTGGATCTGTTGACATAAAAGACGGATCATCCAGAGGACTACTACCTTTTTTATCCCACACGTAAATTATCATCAGCTTGCTCTTCCTTTCGAGTGAAAATTTTCTTCACTTTCTCTATCTCTTCGTATATCTGTTCATCATCCATTTCATGTATCTTCTGATAGAAATTTATAACGACAAACATTGCACCAGATAGCATCTCGTTCAGCTCCATTGGTTCATCTGTGCCTATTGACCATCCCTCCTGTGTAGGACCAACATAGCCTTTTGGTGCATTCTTGTAAAACATATTTAGATAGGCGGTTATCCGTGGTTTTTTATTGAGCACCATCAACTCATCTCCTTTTCCCATTCATAATCAACACTATCGTATTTAGGTGCTCCACATTTAGTGCAGCTTCCTTCTTTCCAAGGATTGCCAGCGTGACACCCATTGCATTTCCACGTTGCAGGAAGCTTCTTCTTCTCCCGCGGAGGAGAGACAGGGTGTAAGGGTAGATAGTTGAAGTCATAAGTCATTGCACTTCCAGAGAATGACTGATCACTATTCATGTATGCTCCGTTGCTATAGACATCATCAAAGAAGGGTTCAACGGCAACATACGAATTACCTAATACGTCCTCTCGTTGTTTCAGTTTAATTTCCATCAGTTATGTCCTCCAAGACCTCCTCCCACTTTACAATGAGAGTATCGATCTCTCTTTCCATTGCCTTCTCATGTCCTTGTCTTGCGATCCATGTCCCATCATTAGCATTATTTACAGCAAGAGTAGCAAGACACTCGTACCATTCTTCTTCGGTCTCCGCATACAACCCTCCCTTCCCCCAATCCTTATAAGTTGGTAATGGAGTAGCCACGAATGGTATTCCTTTTGCTCCAGCATCCACGAGCTTGATGTCGCTCTTGGCAGCATTGAAGTAGGTGTTCTCAAGTGGCACTAATAGACAATCAAAATAGCCGAGTGTAGCAGGGTAGTACTCGAAATTAACAGGGGGAATGAACAGCTTCTGTCTCTCTGGTACTTGGTCAAGCTGTCTGTAGATACCAGGATCACCAGCAATCACAACTCGTGTGTTCTTGTACCTGTTCAGTACTCTTATAAGCCCTTCTCTACACTCCATGAAGTCTTTCCTGTGCGTCATTGTTCCAGAGAAACCAAAGGTATACATAGAACTGCGAAACCAGACATCCCAATACTTATTCCTTTTCTCCCATCCATTTGGGATCACATAAATATTTTCATTCAGTCTCGACATTCTTTCCTTCAGTTCTTCAGTGGTAACGATTATCCCATCTACCTCTGCAAGACTCTTCTCGTGCATGTCTAACCATAGAGGATCGCCAGAGCCAACGCCAACATAGCCAGGGTGGTTCTTCTCTATTGCAAAGAAGTCATCATCTTGATCTGCGAGTACCTTTATCCCTGCGTCTTTGAGCTGTTTAATCATGCTCAGATAATGAGGTCTGCTCATGATTACAACATCGACATCAGGTATTTCATCAAGGCGGACATCGGCTCTATATACAAGTGTAGTAAGTTTCGGTTGTGGGTAGCCAAGTCTAGCAAGTGCATTTGCTGGCATCAATAACCGAACATTATCGGACACTCCTCTATCGCCCGTCCAGACTGTTTTGATATTCTTCATACTCTCGGTTCTCTTTCTCTGCTTTCTTGAATGCTCCTGCCATATATACAGATACATCTGTTCTTATGTCTGGTATTACTGTACCAATAATATAGTCAGGCGTTGGTGTCTTCTCTACGATCTCCTGATACTTGTTCTTAGCTTGCTCGTAGGTCATGCCAACAGCAATCATTTCTGGTATGCTGATGACATTCATATCAATCTGAGCTTGACATTCCAGTAAGATCATGCCCTCAAGTAACGAGCGTCTAGGGTGTAGTCCTGCAACGATCATCGCTGTCTCGATATGCTTGAAGTCCATTCGCTCCGCAGCCAGGATAGAGAACAGAACGCTTCTCTTGATCACTTGAGAAATGTACTCCTTCTGCTCTCTCTCATTCAGGTCTTGTAGTCTCTTTGCCTGGATTGCTACGGAGTTAGCTAGGATAGGTGCTTGTCCAGTATCTTGATAGACTTCCCATCGAATATAGATGTTGTTCTTGTCCTTCTCGTTCTCCATTGGTTCAACAGTAATGGTGTACTCGTCTGCGTATCCAAGTAGATCATAGGATTCAAAGATGATAGTGGCAAAGTCAAGGCTATTCTCCCGTATCATCTCTTCAACTTTTACCTTAGTCTCGATTGTTTTCTTTGACATAGTTTCCTCTGTTTTAGACTTCTTCTTCCAATATGGTAGTGTCCACAAAATGTACACTTGTATATATTCATTCTGATAGTACCGCCGTACCTCACAAGATTGTCATTGTATATCCTTGCACGAGCCTGATTAGCAGACCGCGCGTTGGCATACTGTTTCTTGCCTTCACATGTTCTTCGTCTAAGTCTACGCTTGCTCGACATCTTCTATAAAGCCAGAGGTCATTCCACCCGTAGGCGCATACTCTGTACCCTTGAGCATCCAGTTATATTTGTCTTCAAGTTTATTGTCGATAACGTATTTGTCAAATGCTTCATCTCTTCGGACAAACATATTGCTTCTACTAAGTAGCGATTTAGCAAACAGCCATGCGCTCTCAAAGTCCGAGGTAAAACCAGTGGTCTTGAAAGACTTTACAGCAAGACCAGCTTTTACCTGTATTCCGTCATACTCTCCGTCTTCATTCAGTTTCACTGATAGTGTCGGATGTATCATCGTTAAGCTCCATTCTTGCCTGTCTCAATCTTGCATCAAGTTCTCTCACGGACACGATTGGTCCTTGGTATCTGACGTGAAGCTTCGCCCTTAGATGACCTTTAGCATCTTTCCATAAGTATCCAGCCTTTATAAGTAGGTCGAGGTACTTACTAACATGAGATGTGCTACCGATCTCAAACACGTAGGATAATTCACGTACTGTTGGCGGATAGCCTTGATCTTCGTAGCGTCCAATAATATAGTTCATCATCAGTACAGCTTTCTCTATTGTCTCTTGCTTAGGGTGGTTCATAATTCTATTTCCTCTTCTCTTGCTACAGTCTTGACAATCTCTATACATATTGCTCTTGGCAGATTGGTTACTGTCATTGAGCCTCCGTACCTGTCATACATGATCCATCTGTTATTGTTCCTATGTCTGACATAATCTTTGACAATAACACCGTACCTGTCCTCTGCGTATTGCAGTGCCAGTAGCGAGTCTTTTATTTCAGTTGCTGGTTTACCGAGATAGCCTGTGTGGTCTGCTATCAGACCTTCCAGGTCATGATCACTCATCCGCTTGATAGCTTCGATACGTTCTGGACTAACCTTTTTCTCTCTTGTACTGTTTGGGGGAACTGATCTTCGATACTTGTCAGCCATTTCAGAATATTTTCTAAGCCTTCGATCTCTATCAGATGCTGAATGCATGTTTCCTGTCCTTCCTTTGTGTGGGCATTTGCGTGACATTTGCTGCCACTGCCACCTGGACATACGAATACACTGTTATATCTTGAGAAAATGATGTGCTGCTCTTTTGCATGTCGCACCATCCCCCTTGTAATTATTGGCTCATGCATGTCTGGACTAGAAGGGATAGTCCTCTTGCATATTGCACATGACACTTTCTTCATACCACTTCTTATATCTAGCTTCCCTCTTTCCGAAATCAGGTTCAGCTTCAACCAGCTTCTCTGCTGATTGTAGGATAGCCCAAGCGTCATCGGTAGTGTCCCAACTGTCTGTCTCTTCATCTATCAGCTCCTTGATAATCGATACACATGTCCATGCAGTCAGGTTCTTGCTACTTGTCAATGCTTTGATACCAGTAAGCGTTCTCAGTATCGGTATCCTATTCTTTTTGTTGGACAGTGCAGGAAGTATCAGGCTATTCACGCCACCGTAATGATTGGGTTTCGCCTTGGCGAATGTTCTATCCTCCATCATGTCTGACCTGATGGCAGCGACCAGCCTGAATACTGCTTCGTATTCCTCAGTCATCAAAGTCATCAAAGTCACCTATGTCAAAGTTCAGACCAATGATGATCATTCCAATGACATAGATGATCCTTTCTAACCAGTTGAAAAACTTATTCATCTGTGCCTCCTATTCGGGAGACTTGCTCTCGACAATGGAAATAATCTTATTCACTTCGAGAGCCTGTCTCCCAAGGTCAGTCAGCTGTTTGTTCCTGGCAAGGTTCTCGCCAATACTCTCAACGAGTCCCATGTCTTCTAATGCTTTTATCCTATAGTGGATCGTGGTTGCACTGAGATGAAATTCACCTGCAATTTCACGCACAGTCCGTCTTTCATCCACTCTCTTCAGGATCAATAATGCTTCACTATCGTACATTTCTGCTCTCCTTATATGTATCTATTGTACATAACATTTGTTCAGTTGTCAACGCTTCTAGGAATGCTGTTGATCTCTTTCCGCAGGTCGATGGTATCCATGTCCTTCAGGGATTTATTCATCATTGCTTCAAGGCTTACTACCACAATAACCTTGTATCCACGCTTGTCCCACAGCTCCTTTAGTACTTCTTTGTTGATTGCAAATCCAAAGAATATACTATGTGCATCATCGTCATTTGTTACAAGACCGATATAAGCTTTCAGGTCTCCATGTTCTTCGTAGGTAAAGTATCTATTCCTTATTGATGGGTGCATTCAAATACTCCTGGTAAAGTTTGTTTACGTCCCTCTCGGTCTTTGGTTTGATGTCGATGTCTCCAAGCAGAGAAATATCACCATTGAACCTGACATCAATACTGCCTATGCCACTATGTCTTGACTTCTTGATCTTTATTTCTCTAAGCCTCGTGTCTTCCTGACCAGCGACCTCAAACTTCTCTATCTGTAAGAATACATCTGAGTCCCTGATGATGTCCCTTGACCATAGTACTCTACCCTCATCGTTCAACTGAGCTGCGGCGACTACTGCTATACAGTTACTCAATGCTTCTCCCTCTTTAGGAAGGGTCAAGCCTTTCAGCCACTTCGAGATGGATGCCATCTCTTCAGTAGTAGACCGCCACTTCATTTCCTTTCTCGTCATCAGCTGGATATAGTCTATGATCAGCACTTGAGGTCTATGCTCACTGATCAGACTTGCTATTGAGCTAACATCATTAGCACCATAAGCCCATATCCCACCAAAGCACGAGATTACATTCTTTGCACTCTCTACCAATCTCCAATCTTCATCCTTTAGCTTCAAGTCTCGGAATATTGTCCTGCTGATCTGTGTATCGTGCGAGAACAGTCTCTCTGCTACTTGCATTGTGTTCTCTTCAAGTGCTACAAACAGATACTTCAGGTCTGGTTGCAGTCCTAGCATGTAAGCTAGGGAAATCAGGAAGGATGTCTTTCCCATTCCCGTCTGAGAAGCTACTACCATGTACCAGTCTCTTCCAAGACCACCAAGCATTCTATTCAGGTCTTTCAGGAATAGTGGGTAGCCTCTGTATAGATGTGGATATTCGTGCTTGTGCCTTAGCAGAGTAACATAAGACTCCGCTAGTGTTGGTGAGTCTATTCCTCGTCTACCCATTGACAAAATCCCTCCGAGCGTCGCTCACACTCATAACGAGATGCGTTACTATTTTCTTGTCAGACAGTCTCGATGCAACACGCTTGTTAAGATCAGCCGCTTCTCCCATCTTCATGTTAGTTGCGACTATAGTAACAAGTCCCTCGTGATCGCTATATCTTGCATTGATGATATTGTTCAGGGTAGTGTTCACCCAAGGTCCAGAGTATTCCATTCCCCAATCATCGAAGAACAGAATAGGTATTTGAGTCAGTGCGTCTACATACCTTCCCACATTGCCATTGCGAAGCTTGAACATCATAGCCTCGAACTCCCCTGCCGTGGTGTAGATAGAGATAGGCTTTACACTTTCTCTCATACCACCCATCATGTGTGTCTTGCCAGTGCCATTACCACCTATGAACAATACCCAAAAGTCGGGTTGCCTTGTCCACCGCTTTGTAAGGGCGATTGCCTCTTCGATCTGTGGCTTATCGTTTGGAGTACCACGCACAATGAAATCACTGAGCGTAGTATGCTTGTTCTTGATGCTGTACTCCTTGATGATGTCAGAGAAGCTATGTTGCCATCGCAGAATAGAGCATAGACAAACTACCTCTGTCTCCTCCGCGGGAGAATAAGCTCCCCATCCATCACAGAACGGACAGGCTTGAATGCCTCTGCTTCGGCGGAGGTTCTCATAAACAATAGACTGGTCAGGAAACCTGTAGCCTAGAGCCTTCAGGAGCTTACTGACCACGTTGTCAGGATCATTGCTGGCATTCCTCCAGAATATCCATGACTGTAGTCTATTCAAGCTTTTCATAAACCCTCCGAGTAGTCGGTGTCGTCTTGTTCATAATCAAGTGCATCGGTATAGTCTTTCTTCTTTGCTACTTCAGGGTGTTGCTTATACCATACTATTAGCCATCTGGCTTTACGATCATGGTTCATGATGTATTTTATCAACATTGGCAACGTCCTGACAGTCTTGTACTTGTTCGCTTTCTTCCATACACTAGCACAGTGTTCTATCCATTCCATAGGATACACCGCTTCTTTGCCCGTATCAAGGGACAAAGCTTGCTTCTCGATCATCAAGATTTGACTGCGGAGACCTCTCTCGTCTGGTCTGTAAAGCTGTCGTCTACTGGCATCAAAGAGCAGCTTCTCTATACTGCTATTCGGTAGTCTCCACTTTGGCATTCTGTTTGGTCTGCCATAATCATCATCAAACTCACTACCAGCAGGAATGTAGGTTGGCTCATCCATTTATTGTCCTTTCATGTCATCGGGACTGTATAAATTACTGATGGTTTATCTTGTTTGTAAGCACGTGTAAAGTGTGGTGTTCTATCAAGATGTCTGACAAGTGCTTTTGCCTGACGCATTGCATCTTCGGCGTCCTGGGCGTCAGGCACTAAGATTACCCATGTTGGTTCGATCTCTTTCAGCTCAACAGCAACGCTATACACTGCCATCTAGCCCTCCGACTGGTCTCATGTATTCGCTGACGCCAATAGGCTTACAGGTCAGATGTGCACTCAACTTTGCATCACCCAAGATAATCTTGATCTCTTTCACTAAGTCTTCCCAATCTGCACTTCTGAATCTCTCATCGTATGAGCCTACACTTCTTATAAATAGATCGGGCGTTTTGACCATATCAAGATTATCTATGGCGTATGATGTAATAGCTATATTCGGTACTTCTCTGGTCTCAGCGAACCAGAGACTATGACCTTGACGCTTTGGAAACCTATCCTTCATTTGAGATTGCCTTGAGCTTCGTCGTCGTTCTGTGCGATCACAAAACCAGTGGCTATGGGTGAAGGTATGCCATCTTTATCAAATGCTATACCACCAAACGAGTACATCTTCATGACTCCTCCTCATTATCTATAAACTCATACTTCTCTTTGATCTGTGCGAGTACTTCTTCATTCGTTGTGTACTCATTCAAGAACACATTGCTGTTACATTTGCACATGAATGGACGTTTGCTATATACCCTTAGACAATATGAGCAGACTGTGATCTCGACATCAGAACTCATAGTTTCTGAGCACATCAAAGCCTTCCTCTTCTATCGCCTTTCTCATTTCATCAGTGAACTTGAAGTCCAGTACTCTTTGATAGTCGCTTGGTTTGAGGTTGAATGTATAGAGCGGTTGTCTTTCAAACAGTGCCTGAGTGTCAATGAAATAGTGATGTGCTCTTGGCTCAACCCCCAAGAACCCCCAAGGACTCTTGATACAGTCGATAGCGATGCCTGAAGCTATGGTGAGCTTGGATCGCCAGTATCAGGAACAGTGTTGGTTTATTCAGTTTCATGTCATCTCCTTCTTACATATAGGACACGGAACACTCTCTGCTTCAATCTTATCTGGATACCATTCTTTGCACTCTTTACAGAAGTAGAACTTTTGCCCTGGATGGTTATCAAGCCATTCATTCTGTGCTCGATCACAACATTCAGGAACACCATATACATCCTCGGACCAACTTCTCTTACAGAACTCGCAGATATAATCTACATCACTCACTATATTTACACTGCCAACATCATCAACGTGACGCTGTATCTGCGCCTTTATACTTTTTGCAAGATCATATTCCTCTTGTTCTGTTCTGTATACGCCACCAATTCTGGCTATTCCGAAATCACCAGCATCCCTTGGATATACCTCCAGTCTGATATTACTCCTGATTGTTTTCTTAGTCATCGTGTCTGGTAATGTCGCTCTCGTCATATCCGAACTGCTGTCTGTCAGTTCTTCCAACCATCCCAGGCTTTATACTTTCCAGACTAGCCTCGAAGAAGTGACTGCTACTCTTGGTACATTCCCACCCAAAGACATTACCGAACTGTCTATCACGGTCTTCCCTGCGGATACGCTTCTCTCCACATACGGGACAAGGATCATCGTTGAAGTTATACTTTGCTTTCAATGCTTCCTCTCTTTTCTTATCACTTAGCAGTTCTCTTGCGAACCGTTCTCGCAGTAGTGCTGCTAAGTAGTCCTCGAAATGATCAGGGTCAAACTGACCATTGAGACCAGCTGCCCTGATCGTATCGATTACATCCTTATCATTCTTGAAACCCATCTGCTTGCCCTTCAAGAACAGATTGCTCTTGGTTGGCTTCAGCTTATAAGCTTCTGTGAGAAAGTTGGACATCGTACCTCCAGTACGCTATTCGTATTCTCCTTCTGACGGTACATACTTTGGCTCTTCCATGACCATTTCATCTTCACTGAGATTGTCATAGTCGGCAGGATTGTCTACATAGTTGACAAGTTTCTCAATGGTCACTTCCTTTACCCTTGGTGGGAAGAACGGAAGTCTAGCAATATCAATCTTTCCATTCGGGATCAGCTGGTTTGGCTGTCGCTTTACCTGCACTCCAAGAGACACCAGCTCTAGGATAGTAGGATTACATCTTGGCGAGTCTATATTGTTGTACGAACTCATGTGTGCTGTTACGATCAGCATGTCACAGTGCTTGGCGAGACCGAGATACTGATTTCTTAGGGCATCCCTGACCCTACCCCATACGACCTGGCTCATCTTGTTTGCCTCATCTACAGTAGCACGACCAAAGACTTCAGACTTCACCCATTCTGTCCACTGACCAGCAGTATCTATGATGATAGTCCCATAGTGTGTGTCTTCAGCATCCTTGATCTTTGGGTACGTCTCTTCGCGCCTTGAGTTGGCAACAATCTGGTGACCTACAATCCTCTCCCATTCTTTCTTGAACTCCCCCCATGTATAGCAAGCTGCTCTGGTAAATTCCCCTCTCAGATAACCAGCTTCAATCATGCGCTTGCTCTGGCTCTCATAGTCCTTGGCACTATCTTCAAGGTCAATGATATGAACTGGTTGCCATGGACTGTTCAGACTCATCAGAGTCTTGCCTTCTTTCCGTGATCCCCAAATCAGCATTCCACCAAACGGGGGTTCGTTTGGAACGTAAACTTCTTCTTTCTCTTTTGTCATGTTAGACCTCCATACTTTCCTACATTATACCTGAACATCTGTTAGGTGTCAATCGCCAGTGAACCTGAAGTACGCACTACCTACTTCCAGAACATATCCACTAACTTCTACAAGCGCATAAGTATGTTCTGAAGTTCCACCCCATGCCAGCCAGTAGCCAGGAAACCACTCCTTACTCATTGGGTCTACATTTCCCATAGCATTTTGAAGCGGTCTTGCAGAATAATTATCTACTCCGATGGGTTGAAACTCACATGGTCTTTGTTTGCACATAGCATACACTCCTCTCTAAGTCTATCGCTATTCAGGAAATTGATCACCTTCTGTGATGCCTGAATAAACTTTGGTATCCTATCTCTTGAAATGTCACGGTTCTCCCAGCTCTCGATGAAAAGCACTTCGTCCAAATTCCTACAGAGATACCCTTTGGTTACTTCTACTACTGGACACCCCTCACATTCTTCGTAAAAGTACATATTGCAAAAGCCACATGTCTGTGTTCCTTGTGTATGGAAGTAGACTGACTTTGCGCCAAGCGCGTAGGCTAACCAGAGTCCCTTGTTGAACATTTGCCATTTCTCGAATGACTTCTCCCATGCCTTGTGTATAGGGGCATGATACCCTAGGGTGATTACATGAAATATTGTTACAGCCGCAAGCATATCAGAGGTATTGAGTATCCTGACTGTCATGGCATTGTACATTCCTGTAGTCGTCACTCCATGCCACAGTAAACTGTCTGTAGTCTTTCCTTTCCATATCCATTGATCTATCATTGTTTCACCTTTGGTCTTTCGTCATAGATGTCTGCCCTTTCCCACTTTCCTGATTCTACTTCTACAAATACAGTCCACGCTGGAGGAGGACTACCATAAAACTCTTCGGCGTCTAGCAGTTCCATCTGAAAGCTTTCTTTAGTACCACAGACAACCAGATACAGGTCTCCCTCTGCATAGTTGAACGTCATCCAGTTCTCAAGGTCTACCCAAAAGCCGAAGTACCATGCATCCTGGTCTGTATCAAACTGTTTCCATCCTCCAATGTATTCGAGTTCTGGTGGACAGTAGTCCTTTCCCCAAGCCAAGATAGCATCCCACTTATATCGTTCAGTGGACTCAAAGGACTTGATGACAAGATTGCCACGCTTATTCAGCCAGTAGTTTTGTGGACTATGTGTTCCCCAATCATCTATTGGCGATCTCCAGCTATCAGGAATTAGGTAGTTCATCTTTCTCCTCCAGCCAGTCCAGTCCAATCCATGACATTGCTTCACCGATCTTCTTGCCTGAGTGACCGTCCATAAGTGGTTCATAGAAAGCGTTCATAAGCATCTCAAGTCCTTGACGCTGTTGTTCCTCTGTGCTATTGGCAGGAAACCTTGTACAGTATGATACGTCACCTGGGTCTATCCACTCCCCATCGTCATCAAGCCAAGACACATCGAAGCGGAGTAGTTCCTCATCTTCTGGATCATCTTCGTTATAGTCTCCGCACCATCCTTCTCCAAGCTCTACCCATTCAACCTTGACACGATCTTTTATTAGCTCCATGTTACTCTAGTCCCTCGTAGTTCAGTTCTCTAACACCCATAATCTTTCTCCTTGCTTCGTTCAGTAAGTCCTTGGTAGCACCTTCATAAGATGGCGACTGAGTTTTCAGGTAGTCCTCTCCCTCTGGTATCCCCTCTACACTTGGAAGCTCTCCAAACCATTTATGAAACAGCTCTGCATATAGGAGTGTGGCATCCTCTATGAGTGGTGCTTTGAGAGATGTTTCCATAAGACACGCTATGACCTCTGCATCGGTAGCCATTTGCCTGTCTTCCTTTCTCTTGGGAATACCATTGAGAATACGTTCTATCAACTCCTTACAGTGAATACGGTATAGCGATGGTGTCACTTCTGCTGGAGTACTAACGGGACATAAAAGTGTAAAAGCATTGTTGATCCTGTGCATCTTATCAGGATACTTCTGCTTGTATTCCTTGATGACCTCCTCTGCTATCTCTAGATAGGTTGTCAAGTTTCTAAGCACACTGAACACACTCGTATTGGTAAACTCATCGAACTTTGTTGCTAGTGTTGTCATCCCAAACTCCCAACCTTTTAGCTAGCTCTGGCACTTCGTTCCAACGGAGACACCAGTCATAAGAGAAAGCGCGACCGACTGGATAATTGTTCTCCGTGTCCACAATATAAATATAGCCCTCGTCATCGCGCTTGGCATGGTATTCTCTGCCTTCATGAATCCACTTCATTGTCCATCTCATTGAGCTGTCTTACAAAATCCATTGCCTCATCCATCATTTTATTGTACTCAGCGAATGTTTTGGGCAGCTCCATTATCTCACTATAGTCCATTTCTCCAACGAGAATGCTACTTCTAATTGCACCTTGGAGACCAAGTACTCCGATACTCAGAGCAAGCTTCCGCTTTGGACCATACTCCTTGTATATCTCTTGGAGATAATGATACTCGTCTGATAGTGGCATGTGCTCTGATATTGCTTTGAGCCATGGTTCTTCTTCATCCCCGAACTCCTCAAAGAGAGACCAGTATCTCTCGCCAGCGTCATACTCATTGAGCAACATCATGTAGCCTTCTGCGTCATACCTTTCTACGATCTCAAGAACATTGTGCTTATCATCCCACTCCTTGAAGAAGTACACACAACCATTATCGGTAATAATCCAATGGTCTGCGTCCTTGAAGCGCAGGAGTTGATCCAGTTCTATTCTCATAGTTGTATCCTTTCATACAGTCCACCAGTTCTACTGATCTCATCACCAGCAACGCTGATCTTGATAGTCCAGCAGTCCTTGTCGCTGATCGTATTGACATCTTCTACTTCGATCTCATCAAACCCCCCAACACCAGCTTTAGCAATCAGTTCTTCGATGTCTTCTATCCCGATAGTCAGCTGTACTGTAGCATAGCTATGGACAATCTCTGGCGGTGAGATACACGGTCCAGAGGCATAGCCAAATATTGTGACAGTATCTATGTCAGACAGTCGCAGGGGCAGTGAGATCGAAGGCAATTCCTTCGTCTTCTGGTGGTTCGTATTCAATTTCTGCATAGGGGATATGTCCTTCCTTTATCAGTCTAGCCAGTCCCTTCAATAGTTCTTTATAGAAACGGTCATTGATATATGCCAACGGTTCTACATATACCTTGCTATCGACTTTCGTTGTGCTGTTCAGGCTCTGCACTATCCCATCTGGTTTCAGTTCACTGACTACAGCAAACCAGACTTCACTCTCTTTCCCCTCTAACTTCCTATAGATTTGCCAGCAGTTCCCATCACCACGATAGGCATAGTACTCGAAGCGATCATTGGTTGCATGTTCAAACTCGATACCATCAACAGTCACGGTATCTAGTTGCTTGGGCATACTACTCCTTTCTTACTGCACCAATCACGCTCAATACGGCAATCACTTCTTCATGCGTCAGTCCCCTTAGAGTGACAAGAGCACAATCAGCTCTGTAGTAGTCTACGCACCAGTGTCTGAGGCACTTGCCCATCTCGCTTGTGACAGTACCTCTAACACGATGTATCTCTGTGTCTGTGAAACTTGAGACTTCGGATAACAGACCAGTCTTCTTCTTCAGGTCTTCTGCCTGAACACTGAGCTTGTCATAGGTCTCCTGTGATGATTTCATCCATGGCTCAATGGTTGACCTGTAATGATGAACCATCGCAGGGTAGAGTTCCTTTGCAATATGAGCACCAAGGTCATAACCAATAAGTTCTTTCTCTACCTTGATGTCTAGTTTCTGATCCCAGCTATTACCGTATACATTCTGGTAATCATTAGACCAGATTACTTTCCATTCATTCTTCATTGCTCTGATTATGATCTGATAGGTCATATCAATGGTAGAAAACCTAGCCAGATGGTCATCGCCACCACGTATGACCCATCCACGGTCAGTGTGTACGTTTAGCCCTTCTACTACCTCATTGGGAAGCATATAAACCTCCAGCTTGACATCTGTTAGTATTCTGGTACAATAGAAATACCAATTCCTCTATTGGAATAGGCAGCGACCAGCCCTCGATACCCCCCTTATCGAGGGCAACTGTTTTATTACTCGTTGTACGGATTTGCGCCAGCAGCAATCAACGTTTCTACAGCAACAGCTTCATCACCACACATCACTTTCATGATCGGTACTTCTTTCCACTCTGTACCAACCTGTACCTGTCTGCACGTTGAGCCTTCTATATGATTATAGAACTCTACTTCAAAGGCGAACCACTGATACCGCGCCCACATGTTGCGCGCAACCTTTTCTGGTAGATATTCTTCTGGCGGTAGGAATGTCAGTGTGCTTTCCTTGCTTTCCTCTTTGCGGTTATCATAGACTAGTTCCCATCCAGCATCAAGGAACGCTTGCTTTATTCTTTCCCTAAGCGTTTCATTGACTGGCAAGTCTAATTCAGGCGGAGTAGTAGTTGTGTACATGTGCCACCTTATTCCTTCCTCGTCCAGCCATGACAGATCGGGAAGCTGTGGAGCAATGTGCTTCCGCCAATACTTTGATCGCATTATCTTTGTTCTCAGTTCATTACGAGTACTAAGATGTTGTTTCTCGAAACGCTCAGTCAGTTTTTCTGCAAATGTCATGTTAGTCCTCCTCGTGTTCCCAAACTTTCCCTTGTGTCAAGTACCTTTCTGTAACATATAGCTCGTCATAGTACGCTCGTGCCTCTTCATCCGATACGACTGCTACGCTCAGAGGTTGATAGTAATCATCGCTCACCAAGAGCGTCTTGCCAGTCTTCGCAAAGTCCGTAAAGAAGTAGACTATCGAATGTCCCTTCACCAGTATGAATGTGTTCTTGTCTACTCCGTCAGTGAAGTTGATCATCAAGCAGCTCCTTCAACAGTGTATACCGTCTTACTCTCTGCTCATTGGTCACATACTTGTACATGGCATTCGCAGCAGACAGTACCATGCAATACTCTTTCGCTCTTGTCAGTCCAGTATAGACCAGTTGTCTGAGCATAAAGCCTTCGTATGTCGTTGGCAACAGCAAGACTACTGCCTTGAATTCACTACCTTGGCTCTTATGAATGGTCATGGCATACGCAAGTGACAGATCCTCCAAGTCTTCCAATGTATACACCACTTCACGACCGTCATAATCGACCAGTACCAAGGGTGGCTCTCCAGAATGGTTCTTCCTGAACTCTTGCAAGTCAGCATAAGTGGATGTCTTTACCACAGTACCAGTCTCGCCATTCATTACACCTAGCTCATAGTTATTCCTTAGATGAATGACCTTATCTCCTGGTCTGTAGTTGATACCTTCAATATCAAATCCACCTGGGTTGAACATTCCCTGAAGCACAGCGTTGAGTGCCACTCTACCCCACTCGTGACCGTTCACTGGCGTCAGCACCTGCAAGTCATTCATGTCATAGTCATACTTCTCTGTTATCCCCTTGATCAATTCAATAGCTTTGTACCCTAAGACCTGATTGTCCTGTACTGTACCTATGTAGCAGTCAGTGTAGCCATTAGGGTCAGGCACAATGCCTTTGATGATCTTGTGAGCAATATGGACTATGCCACTATTCTCGCCTTGCCTGTGTATTGTAGTCAGACGTGCCGTTGGTATCCCTGCCTTGATAGCTTGGAAGAACGGTTCGCCTGGACCGACAGGAGGCAGCTGGTCAGCATCGCCAATCAGCACCAGCCTTGTATTCCTCTTCAGTCCCTTTATCACATGAGCCATAAGATAGGTGTCTACCATTGATGACTCATCGATGAACACTACATCACCATAGAAAGTATTCTCTGCCTCTACATCTTCCCCGAATATCTCTAGTGCCTTGTGAATTGTGGTTGCTGGAAATCCAGTAGCTTGTGTCATCCTTCTGGCAGCTTTACCAGTTGGTGATACAAGCTGTACTTCTTTGCCAGCATGATCTAGGATATTGCACAAGGCAGACAGCAATGTAGTCTTGCCAGTACCAGGACCACCAGTGATAATGCTGATCTTGTGACCAAGCACTACTTCTATAGCGTGTTCCTGATCTTCTGTCAGATCAAGATCGATGTACTTGTGAAGTTCATCCTTGACTTTCTCCCACGCGGGAGACAGAACCTCGGTATCTTTAGCCATTGTACTAAAGGTACTGGCAATAGCTTTCTCTTTCTCCAACATACCACTATCGCAGACATATTCACCGAATGACACGATATTCATGCTATCCAGCATCGGGAGTGCTTTAGCATAGAACTGATGTGGCGTCATGACTGTAATCTCAGCAAGCTTCATTGCTTTCTCTACAGCCTCTAGTCTAGGTACGCAGGTATGCCCTTCAAAGACACCAGCCATTACCATCTCTCGGATAGCAGCAGCTAGTCTCATTGGTGCATTGACATCGATAGGTTCTTTGCCACTCCATGAAGCTCTGGCTATCCTGTCTGCGATCCCCCATCCAATTCCATGTATTACTGTAAGATTGTATGGCTTGTTCGTTATGATGTCAGAGAGATCGGCTTTGAAGTAGCGATGTGCTTTCTTGCTCATCTTCAAGCTGAGTCCAGCTCTTGAGCATAACAAAGCACTACTCACCCACTCTCTTTCCTTCTCCCAATCTCTCATCATCCATTGGGAATTGACAGCACCAATCCCCTTGATCGTCTGTAATTGCGTAGTATCACCAGATGTAAAAGCGTCTTCAATTACACCAAAAGTACCATAGCCAAACTTGTCCACGATCTCCTGAGCAAGATGTTCTTTGACACCTGTCAGGAAACCTGCGGACAAGAGACCCTTCATAGCTTCCAATTCATCTGGATAGCTGATGTGTGTTACTTTGAGCTGGTTGCCGTACTTCTTGTGATTTACCCAAATGCCAGTGAGAGCAGCTTTTATTCCTACTGGAACGAGAGCTGCCTCACCGACAATGACGAACAAGTCACCTTTAGTGACAGAGTTGTGGTTCTCTATAGCTTCTGCTTCTGCTACAAAGAAACCTGTTGCTTCACTCTGCCACCTGATCTTCGTAATCTTCGCTTGTATCGTCTCCAGCTGATTGTTCATCTGTTTCTCCAGCACTCTCTTCTTTCTCTTCTATCATATCTTCAAACACTGGTATTCTTGCCCTGGTTCTGGCTGTCCTTTCGGGAAGCTCAGTCGCTGTTGATGGCATCACTTCGCTTGCCCTGACTGATACTACGCCCTTGCCAGGATACCCAAACTCAACGGCATACCATACTTCCTTACTGTGCCTGATCTTCTCGATCCTGCCAACACATCCTGGTTTTGCGACAGCTACAGTCTTACCGTCTTCAATGCGCTTTCGTTCTACAGTGCCTGTGAATACTACAAAGTCTCCTACATTCATTTCAAAGTCCTCCGAGGGTATATATAAAGGATGTCCTGATCGTCACATGAAATCATACAATGTTCTCCATGTCATGTCAATCATTCCCTGAAACCTTTTGAGATTGTCTGTAATAAATCATACTCAGAACCACTCCCCCACTCTTCGATGACTGACTTCAGCTTGCTTCTGATCTCATGAGCATAGTATCTGTTAGGACATTTGACCACGATGATAGACCTGTTCTCATCGAGAAGGAACTCTTCGCCATTGATCTTTGGCGGAGTACCAGTGTAACCAGCTCTCAGTTTCCTGACTTCTTTCTCTGTATCACGAGAAGAACTGTCATCTGCTATGAGCTGCAAGGTCGCAGTTACAACACTGGTAAATTTCTCTATTGCTTCTTCTTCTTGCTCTGTATATTCTTTCTCAATCTTCTTGATCTCTTTCTTGATTTCTTTGACCTCTTCATTGCTACTCTCTTTGATTTCTTTGATCTTCTCTCGTTTCAGCTGGTCAATATAATCAATGTCACTATGGAACTCTTCAAACTGTTGCCTTAGTGTCGAGATAACCCTCCGCATTTTTGTGTAGCGCATTGGAATTGTCAAAATCTCTTCAGGAATTTCCCCAACCTTCTCGAACCATGGTAACAGTTGTTCAAGCATGAACCTTATCTCTGAATATGCACCATGATTGGTGTCTACCGTGGTCAGCTTAGCTGCAAGCCACTCTTTTATGCTCTCATACTCAGCTTCTGGATCAACGAAGGCATAAGCGTTCTTCTTCTTCAGTTCCCATAGTGCCAGTATGCTAGCTCTCTCCATCGCGGGAGCAAGGACTACAGCATGAACGGTAGCATTACTTAGAGCTACAGCATTGGCGCGCTTGACTGCATCAGGAGTATTGAGTTTGTCAATGACCTTGCGATATTCTTTCCAGAACATAGCGCGATGTACATCATTGACGATCTCTTTCTCAATACCAGGATATACCTCAGTCATCCATCTTGGGAAGTCTCCGTCTTCTGGTATGGTATCTAGGTCGATTGTTCCGTTTGCAAATTCTTCCATGTCTCAAATCCTTCTATGAATATTTCCATTTGCTTGAGCATTGCATACCAGAATACGTGTTGATAAGGTATGATCCAATGTCCCTTGGTTTCATTGCCAAGTCTGTCAATGTACGTTGATTTCCATGCAAGTCTAAGGTTGTTGAAATAATATGTTGCTCCTTTCAGTCCCCTGGCAGTATCATTGAGAGGCAGGGACTTCTGTCCTCTCTCAAGCATATCCTTCTCTGCCATGCGCCATCCGTCCCACGGCACTAAGAATGCTTGGATACCGTTTGGTCTGTTTCCCTCACCAAGCTCAATGAATAGATAGCCACCGTATAGACCGAGCTTCTCTCGTTGAGTGTCACTGATTGGCTCTTGATGAGGGAACTTCCATGACTTATGTGGTCCTTTGACCTCAATGTAAGTCCATTGTAATGCTAGAAGATAATCGGGTTGCGTCTCATTCTTTGGCTGTGCTGTATGGCAAACATTGCAATACGACACATCCCTGAACTTGTAAGAGAACGCACCCTTGGGATATATATCATCTAGCAAATGGTTCATGAGATGTTTAGCTTTTTCTTCTGTAGTTTTAGCCATTCCTCCAAATACTCCTTCAGTTCTGGATGTTCATCTTTCTTCTCATCCCAATATCTCTCGCATCTATTTCTGGTATCACACACAGCAAAACTATTGAGCCTTGTCCTACCTTGTGGCGTGTATAGTCTTGGTTCATGTAATGCCCAAAGTCTTATTGGTGTGCTCACCCATCCCACGCTATTCCATCCATCATCTTCTGTCCAGTATGTCTTGGCAAGAAGGTTAGGCATCTTGACCATGTGATCTAATAGATACTGGTCATTTAGTCCTTCTGCCCATTCAGCATAAGGTTTATCGCCAATCATATAAGACTTGGGAAGTCCATCACCGCCAAATGATCCTGATACTGTGATACTTCTACGATCCCATCTGAAAGTACCCATCATGAAGTGACCAAGCTGTCTCATCTTTACATGACGAGCAACACAACAGATAGTATGTAGCTTAGTATACTTGCCTTGTCCGCAGTAAGTATTCTCAAGCGAGATCGCAATCAGGAACATTCCCCCTGACTGTTGTCCTGATGTAAGATAGCCTGTCTCGCTAGGATTCGTCCACAGGTACATCGATAGACCTCCTATTTTTGAGCCATTGAGCGTCTCTTAAAAAGTCTGAGGCAGCACAATCAAGTGCTTTGCTTATTGCAAGCAGATTATCTGGCGTTACGGTCTTATCACCGTTCTCGATCATAGATAGCCATGGCGCAGAGAAGAAGCAAGCGTCTGCCACTTCTTTTTGGGTCAGCCCAAGTTCCCAACGCCTAAGCTTTATTGCCAGCCCGATATATTTCAGTTTCCTCTTTCTATAATTAGAGATTGCCATTCCGCACCTTCGCCAGTAGCAACTTCAACTCGACAACTGTAGGTTGTCCTGCCTCTGCGATACGGATCAGCCTTAGCAGTTCTGTTTCAAGCTTAACTTTATTGACTATGCCTTCGTCCTTCTTTTCATCAAGGTCAAACCAGCCATTACCCACGAGCTGTGCCTGTGCCTGATGTACTGCGTCTCCAGCGCGCATCCTTGCTTCTCGCTTTACATCATCAGTGGTAATGCCCTTGCCGTCCTCTTCCATTTTCTGCTTATGTAGTTCTAGCAGGTTATCTTGGCGTTCTTCAGGGAGTTTAGAGAGTGCGTCCGCAGTGGTCTTGCTGATCTCTCCTGTCATGGCAATCATCAGGACTTCATCCTTGATCTGTCCCTTGGTTGCCATCAGGTTCTTGATATATGTCTTCGGTTTATTTAGAGCCTTTGACATCCTGTCATACATGCCATTCTCAAGACCATATCTGTCAATGATACGGCGGATCGTGTATAGTTCATTGAGCCAGCTGTACTCACGCTCTGTATTCTCAAAGAACAGTGCCATCTCCGCATTCATCTCCAGTCCCTCATAAACATTTATGCGGATGCGTTGTGTGTCACTGATCTTCTTTTGGAACTGTTGTGCCTGTTTTCTCTTAGTTTCTTTGGTCTCGTCGTCATCTTCTTCGGTAATCTGTACCTGCTCAAGCTGCTCACGACACCACTTGTTTGCCTGACGCATTGCATACAGACGACCTTTACCCCAAAGATACTCGTACTCATCTTCATCAACCTTATTGATACCTACTTCATGTATCTGACCTACGGTCAACAAAGATTGCGCTAATGAGCTAGGCGGTGGGTCTCTTTGCTGGAGAATCCATTCATCACTTGGCAATCGTTCATCGTAGATGTCCCAGCTTTGAGACTTCGGTCTAGGAAGTGCTTCAATATCAAAGCCAGTATCTAGTGTCAACGCTACCTTGGTCATGCTACCTCCTCTAGTGGAATAACCTTCACTCTATGTACTCTCTCTTCAAGACGTGCTAATGCATTCAGCGTAGATTGCGTATCGTCCTGATTGTCTTGATAGATTTGCCAGTATCCGAATAGACCAATCGGGATAGTCATGAACCAGCCTGGAGCAAACTCTGGATCATATCCTTCAGGTGATTTCCATGCCGAGTAAGCACCCCATGGCATCTTCCTGAAGACTTCACGTCCCTTGTCATTCTGTGCATCACCTTCGACACACTGGAATGTCAAACCGAAACAGGTATGCCCGAATAGTTCCAGCCAATCCTGTGCTGGTTCTAAGTGCATCTTCTTCTCGTCTTCATCTATGCACAGACAATCGGGATACACTATCATATCTTGTATCCGCTCCTTATACAGCTTTTCAGGATTGAGGACTACTGCCTTTGGATGAACCAAACGATACTGACTTTCAAATGATACATGCTTGAAGTCAGTGGACTTAGGATTTAACCTGTGTAGTCCGAGTTCGATCACTTCCAGAACAAAGTCTGCGAGATTAGGATAGCTGCCTGATCCAACATAATCCCACATATCATGAATGATATTACCAAGATCATCCTTAGCGAATACAGGACCGTCTTGGTCATATCCAATGACACGTGGGATCACACGGATACCTTGAGCTGCCAGTCCTAGCTCCTCCAGATTTACAGAAGGAACAGGATCATGGAAGAACTCCCACCATGGAGTACCAGTCTCTTCTACGCGCGTTGTGAAGTACGCTGTATTCGAGATTGGCAAACCACATCCTCTCGCTACAATGGTTGGTGCGCTTTGATTTGTCACTTCATCTAGCCTCCAGTATACCTACATCAAGTTCACGATCACACAGGAATTTACGCCATGACTCCTGCACCATATCATAGGCGAGCTTGAACGGGAATATGTCCAATGGCTTGTTGTCAATGCCACCAAAATATTGCGCGGCAGCAAACAATACTGCCCTACTCTGATCTAATGTCCTCCTATCAGATATAGACTCGCCGTTGTAATTGAAGTCCATTACTGCCAGTGGTCTGAGTGCTGTTGCTCTTACTCCCTTGTCCCTTACATGAACTTTGCCTCTGCAATCCCATAACAATACAACTGCATTTAGATTGTACATGTATTCCTTGATGATCCCCATTGTTCTTACGGCATAGATGCCACATGTACAATCCTTTACTGGTGGAGTAGTATCGCTTATCTCTTGACCAGGAGTATAGCTATGAGATGTTGGAAGTCTACCGCAGCTGGCATAGACAATCCTACCACGCGGCCACACAAAGTCTGTTCGGGACGGAGAGACAAAGGTACGGTCAGTCGGGCAGTATTCAACTGCCTTCAACACGACCAGATTTAACATTGTTTAGGAGTTCAGCGTTCACTTCGACCTTGACAATACCTTCAGGCAACCTTACTGGAATGCCATCAGGTGCACCAACACTATAGACTACGTGTTCAGGGTCTTCAAGGTTGAACGTTACCCAAGTTATATCTTTCTTTCCTATGTTCATTTGACTTTACCTCCAGTGTTATACCTTCAGTATAACAGATGTTCAATCGACTGTCAATCCCGCGGGGGAGAATTAGTACACTCTGTACAGATAATCTGTCTTTTTAGCTGCATTTACTGTGACCTGAAAGTTACCATCCCAATTTGGGATTTGATCACCGAGCCTAGCGATGACCTGTTTCTCGCAACCAGGACATTCAAGAAGGTCTCCAGCAGCTATGGCATACGGTCTCCTATTGGCATCATATTCAAGGATATAGACACCCATCTTCTTTATTCCCATTGGTCGTCTACACTCAGCGCAGATAACAGTCAGTCTATTCACTATAGCCTCCTTGTCCATCGAGATCGTCCAGCTTTAGCTTCTCTTTGCACATTGGACAGTCAATCAAAGTATCTACCTGGTCGAGATAAGTTGCATCAATAGCAAACAGACCTCGACAGAATGGACACTTTCCCCATTCAAGTTCTCCAAGTTCTACACTAATGGCATGTGTAGTAACATGTGGGATTCTCTCGCTCATTTATTCTCCTTTCGCCCATTCCCTGATCTCTTTCAACAGTTCAATATATCTCATGTCGTGGTACTTGATCTTGTAGATTGTTAGAGTTACGACAAGATTTGCAAAGAAGTCGGCATTGTCCAGGCTATCGAATGGATGACTAAGTGCGCCTATATTTTCAACTATCCAGCCTGTTACATCAGTCATCCTACAATAGCCAGTCTGTGTCAGATTGCATACCTCGACATGTTCCTTTTTCTCTGTCTGCATGTGGACGGAAACATCGACAAGCCCTACAGTCTCTGAGCTTTTATCCTTGCTGAGAATGAAGGCGTAGAACTTGCCAACACGTAACATATCTTCAATCCAAAAACTTATTGTATCTTTATTCCTTGCAAGAACTTTCATGTTATACTCCTTGTATGTCTGAAATAGTTGAAGCTACAATGATCTCTAAAGCTTTGGAAGTCTTTCGCCTTCATACTGAAAGGGAGGACTTCAAGCTCAATGATGCTCTGGAGCAAGTGGGGATCACGCGTGACCAGTACTACTACTGGATACGTAAAGGTGAAGATGTCCTTATAGAGTTCAGAGAGAAGATGATCGAAGCTAATAAGATCATGCTTCATGATGTCATCAATGCGCGTGTTGCGGTGACCCGTAAGATCATTGAGCAGTCTGAAGACAAGATGATTTCCCTTTCTGACCGCATTACTGCTGCCAAGTATCTCGCTCAACTTCAGGAAGATATGGAACATCGTGTCGGTGTTCATGGTGTGGCGGATGATGAAGCCGCAGAGTTCCTGAAGAAAGGCGTTAGACTTATTGAGGCTGAGAGCAGGTTCACTACCATAAACGTAACACCTAAAGCGGATGGCAGTGTGGATATTTCAGTACCTCTGAAAGAGGACGAGATCATTGACGCCTACTTTGAAGACAATCAGAATGGGGGAAACGACTCTGAAGAGTCAGAGGAAGGCGAAGGTGTGACTTCATAGCCACGTTCACCTAGATAACGCATACAGAGTCTATCCATTGCCTCTGCTTCTATTCGTCCAATACCACCACTAAGAATAGTATCTCTTTGACCATAGCCGTTTATCCACACGGCAGGAGGATGCGTGTCGCTACCCTCTTCCCACGAGAATGACACTGCTGTCAGATCATAAGTGCCATATCTGCCAGTTAGCCATGCGTGTTTAGTGTCTACCTTTACTTCACGTTCATTAGGTCTTAAGTGTCTCACTCAAACCATCCTTTCATGACATCTACTTTTGGTGGTGATCCAAGCCATTCCGTATGCTTTGTAGGATCATCGATACCCTCAAACTGAACATGATAAGCACCACCACTATTGAGATAATTGACCATTGTATTCAGTCTGAATAATCTTGCATGTGCCTCTTCTACAGGAAGGCGATGTTCCTTGTATTCAGGATCATTTATCATCTTGACGAACATGTTATTCAGAAAGATTGAGTCTTGTGCTATCTGTATAATCGCGGCGGCATTTGCATGGTCATCACAGTACTCGAAGTTGAAGTTAGTAATCTCTACTTTACCATCTGATATAGTTCCTAGATTGAAATGTAGTGTACATCCACATTCATTACGTACCCAGTTTTCATAGATCATGTTCTTGGTCCTCGTGCCTTCTCTTCATGTCTATAAGAAATGCGTTTGTCACGCTATCACTTAGCCTGATGATCTTGCCATCATGAATAACGTCTGGCACTGTGCCATACTTGCCAAGGAAGGCAATCCACCATATAGCTACAGTGAGACGGTCAATCACTATGTAAGTCTTTGCTTGAGGATCGAACCCCGACCGAAGCATATTCACTGCCATCGTTTCAGCATGACGGAAGTTACTTACAGGATC
>PJET01000137.1 GCA_002825515.1 Candidatus Thorarchaeota archaeon MP11T_1
CTCAGAAATAGTTTTGGGAAAACACTTATTGTCAAGGTGTAGGATTGCGATTAAAGGAGCATCAGGTATTATAGATGATTTGCTTGATATTTTCAGAGATTCGAGTTCCGTATCAAGAGATTGGTTGAGCAAGTACACTTGCACGCATAGCACTTTGAAAAAGATATTGAAAAGCTTCTAGGATATTGTGACCTTCTCTTGCTACACTCATAAAGACTGGCACAGATCGTGGAATTTTCAGATGTACTCTAATCTGTTCTTCCTGAACAGCACCTGGAAGATCCTGTTTGTTGAGACACACAATCAATGGAAGAGGGCGCTCTTCCTCTTCAATCATTGACATTAGCTCATTCCAGCTTGCCAGATTCTCATTAAGAAGATGTTCCTGAGAGTCCGCAACAAAAATCACTCCATCAGCCCCTACCAGCACCACTTCTCGAGTTGACCTATAGAAATCTTGACCTGTGGCAGACCATACATGAGCATTTATTGTCCAGTTGTTACTTAATGAAAAGGGTATTGTGCCAAAATCACAGAACATCGTTCTTCCAACAGTATTTTCTATAGATGTTAATTTCTCTGCATAGTCTAGTGTTGAAAACAGCCATCGGATTGAGGTCGTCTTGCCACTCATTGCAGGTCCAAAGAATACTATTTTGAGTCCCACGGTACGATTACCATAGTCGATTATCATTTTTTAACCCCCAATCATGTTCCCCACATACTGTCAACCCAAGCCCCAAGTCCTGACAATGCTCCGCTTTTTACACAATCGGAGAAATCTTCATGCCATTCAGCTCTGATGAACTGAATTAAATCGGGCAATTCTCCACCATCCCATCCGATTGCTTCATAGAGATTTCTTTCTGTTAGTGTTGTAGATGCGCCAAGCTCTCTTGCTAGGCGGATTCTTGAGAGTAAGGTAACAGCTCTACGAGCTGCATGAACATAGTTGTTTATCTCTTCCTCAAAGACGTCTTGTGTGAGTTTCTCAGATTCATCATCTAATTTGAGAACTGCTGTCAGAATATGATCTGACACATTGAGACCACGTAGTGACTTTGTGAGAAGACGTCTAATTCTTTCTAGTGATTGTTTCTTTCTGACCAGAATTTTATTCACAATCTTCTTCTCAACTTCAAGACTGTTATTCGATGGCTTTACAAGTGAGAATGTAATGGATGATGGTGAACTCACTCTTAGTATGCCGCAATTATGCGAGTTTTTGAGAATATGCGATGTCACATCTTGAAGTGTACTCTCAGTAACTTGTACTCCCAGCACAGTGAAGCCTAATGGTACAGCTAGAATCCATCCTGCAAAATGTGAAATTCTATCCATAGCAAGTCTTAGATTCCCCGATAGTCCGCAAACAATTGTTCTACTAACTTCGTAGTTATGTTTTTCTTCCTCCCAGACAGAAAGAATTTCTGACTCGGATGTAAAATCTCGCCAGAATACTAGTTTATGTCGATGAGAACACAAAGTGGTTAAACTCTCTGTAATGTCATCCACCAGTTCAATATCTTCACCAGCGACAATCACGGGCATCCGCTCTAGTAACGTGTTTAATAGGAGCGGGAATTGGTCGCCCATCAGCTCGATTAGTTTCATGATTGAATATGTCATGGTTCTCTCCTCGTTAACATCAAGCCGCCATCGGACCCTCCTGACAATAACAACTCTTTCAGATCATCTGGAACTGCAGGCTTCACCGCAGAGGCGGCCGCTAGGACCCGCCTTATTTCCTCAATGTAATGTTTTAGTAGAAGTCTCATTAGACCAAGCTTTTGACTGTCTTTGTCTACCCACAGACTGAACACACCATTCGGGACTGCATAGATGAAATGACGTGTATCTTCAGTTTCACACAAGACTGTCTGTAGTGAACTATTTCGTAATGTTCTTACAACACGTTCTGACGCATCATGAAGTGCGAAAGACATCGCAGCTAGTCGATCGTTGGTAAATCCTTCCAATGAAACTCGGACTCCACCACTTAATGAGAGAAATACTGATCCAATATTAGGAATACAGTCATGAACTTGGCGCAGAAGAGCTCTGAGGCTAAGTGCCTGTGAACGGTCGAGTGAAATCATGGAACGAGATATGCCATAGCTCGTGTCACGACCCTCAGCAACAGCGAATCCTTGTAGCACTTTCTGGGTTTCATCAGTGCTATAGGAACGTAGTGGTGGAAGTCTTCCATCTACATGTTGCCTAAGAAGAAAGGAAAGTCTGGATAGATTATCTTTCATCTCAATGAATAATGCAGCAAGATTCACTCGGGGCGCAGTTGTCACCGTCAAGAAATAGTCTGGGTCATTCGGTAGTGAAGCGAGAAAGACCTTGGATGTGTCGGACTCCATTAGAAGATATCCAAAATCGCCATGTATGAGTTTCGCTACACCAAAGATTGCACAGGTCGAGGACGCTACAGCAAAGACCTCATCTTTGCTAAACCACACTCCTGCACTTGCTACTGGGAGTCCGTCTTTCTGTATCAAGACTACATTTTCAACGCCTGTGATAGCCTTAATATTCTGCAAGGTTTCAGTAAGTTCGTCGCTCAAGTCCTCAGCCCCGGACGGAAGGTTGGGTTCAATGTAGAATCCATCTCGTGACTATATAACCACCACACAGAATTGTAAGATGGACATACTGATTTTGTGAATCTTGTTCGAAATCGGGCTAGGCTGTGAAGGATGCTATCACATATGTATCAGAGCAGTGTCAGGAACCTCTTGGAAGACCTCACGGGCGGCTCGTCCCACCTTTACACGGTTCTTATCAAATGTATACACTCGAATTACATCAAGATAGGTCTTCATCATTTCTGCAATATTGGAGTACTCAGAGAGGTTGTGAGGCACCCTTTTTCCATCAACAACCTCAAAAATCCCTATCTCCATCGGATCAAGTTGATGTGGATTATATGGAACTGATGGAAGAGTAGGAACATCAACTATCACCTCATCGCGATTGACTCCAGCAATGGAGGCTATTTCGTCTTGAATACTCTCACGAACTTTACTTTTGGTGAGAATCTTAGAAACAAACCTATCTTGTGTATGAATGACCTTTTCGAAGGCTGATTTGTAAAGAGTACGCGAGTCAAGGAGATTGACCATCTTTATAGCTTCTTTTGCATACTCTGATTCTGCAGGGTCTATGTTCCGGACGCTGGATATTAGCGACATGTCATCCAATTCTAGAAATTCTTCAGGGGATGAAAAACTAGTCATTTCTAGTACTTTATCTGCTGCACCAATTAACTTGACTAGCATAACTTCAACGCTACGTACTGTCTTGTGATAATAGACATTGAGAAACATCTCATATCTTGCTACAAGAAATGATTCTAAAGCGCCTCTGGCTGCGATGTCAAATTGCATCTTATAGTCTTTTGAGATTTCAATACTATCTATCAGACGATGAATATCAACCAGTCCGTAATTAACTCCACAATAGAACGAGTCTCGAATCAAGTAGTCCATTTTATCTGAGTCAATCTGTCCGGCAACAATTCCAGCTATGATAGCATCCTTCTTGGTTTTCTGGCGGCCTCTTACTAGGTCAGCAATGCGTTTCTTAGAAATACCATCTGCTTCTAATTGATCGCCCAGCTCGCTCTTGAGGATTATCCACTCTGTTACATCCTCGTGGTTCATTCCACGTTCTTCTATAAGTACTTCCTCAAAGACATGACTAAAGGGGCCATGGCCAATATCGTGAAGAAGTCCGGCTATTCTTACTTCTTGGAGCTGCTGGTTTCCGAGTCCCATTCGACTCAAAAGTCTTCTACCACTGAGACCTGCAAGATACATAACACCAATGCAATGACCAAAACGTGTATGTTCTGCTGTTGGATAGACAAAATGACCACCTGAGAGCTGTTTGATTCTTCTTAGTCTCTGATAGGGTAAAGAATTGATTATTTTCGCCTCAGTTTCAGTGATACCTATGAAACCATGGATGGGATCGTTAATCTCCATAGCAAATTTCATTTTTCCACCATCTTGATTAGGTATTACATCTGAGGATTGAACAATCGAATCTCACGTACTAGTTCCTCAGCAGTATCTATTTCTGATATACATAAAGGTAGGTGTATACTGTCAGCTATTCTTACAGCAAGAGGATCCAATTCTTTTACACCTTGAAGTATCACTACTGCTGGTTTTACAGCAACGGAAGTGCCAATCTGGCTGGCCTTTATAGCCACCATTGGTGATCGACCAGTGCTAACATTTGTGAGAATTGCTCCACGCTGAGTAGTTCCTCCATAGAGACGGAGAAGCTGTTGCGGGGTCAAGCTGATAATGGCTTTGATACTATCAAGAACCGTGTAACCATAGATGTCTCTATCGAGCAAATTCCGATGAGTTAGAACTTTGCAGTTAAGATGGTCTACAAGTAGTCTTGATGGGATTGGGACACCAAATTCACGGCTGTCAAGGATTGCATCGGAAGATATCTCAGGTGTTATCAATTTCTCCAGTGCCATCGCAACTCTTCCACCCTCGGTTGCATCCATTTCAATTAGTCCTTCGACGAACCGTTTGATGGTTTCTACTCGAGGCGATTTTCGTCTACCACTCTCATAATCACTTATGACTGAAGGTGATACATGAAGGTGCTTGGCGAGATTCTTCTGGGAGATATGAAATCTTTCGCGCCACCGTCGCATGACAGCGCCAGGATCGTTCTCTGCGAGGCAAATCTCACCAGCCATTGCTTCTGCAAGCCTTCGGAGTGCCTCACTGTTGTCCATAATCTGTCTGCCTTTCAGAATCGCTATAAGAGTTGTGTAGATACAGATTTGAGAGAAGTCAAAGACCAGTAGGTTTGTACCGAAGAACTCAAAGAGGTTGTTTGAACATTTCAATTCGGTTCTACAGATGTTTTTCACATTCATAGTTGGTACAGCAGGTTCAGGAAAATCTCTACTCACAGCCTCAATGGAAAAGTGGTTGGTTGGTTCGGATTTGAGTGTGACCGTTGTTAATCTCGATCCTGGTGTTGATTCGCCGCCGTATACGAGCGATGTTGATATCAGGGAATATGTGGATTATGGAGAGGTAATGAGCTCATTTGGGTTAGGTCCAAATGGAGCTCTTGTGGCTTCATTGGACATGGCTGTTGGTAGTGTCAGTGATATGAGAGACGAGATTATTGATACGGAGCGAGATTATGTTCTTGTGGATTGTCCAGGACAGATGGAGCTTTTTGCATATCGAAACTCTGGGCCTTTGATGGTGACTAGTCTCGGTGGTGCTGATCCAGCACTCTCTCTATACTTGCTTGATTCCAATATTGCTAGAACACCTACTGGATATCTCTCATCGACTCTATTGGGAATCTCGATTAGCATCAGATTTGGCCTTCCACAGTTGAATGTCCTCAGTAAGCCAGATATCCTAACTAATGAAGAGGTGGAGGAGATTGTAGAGTGGGGGTCAGAGCCATATCTGCTTGAAGAAGCTCTCGAGTCATCTGCTGAAGGGCTACGAAGAGAGTACTCTAGATCCATTATGGAGATGCTTGAATCTCTAGACACTGCAACAGGTTGCTTACCTGTTTCGGCAAAAGAGATGACTGGAATGGATTTGTTGTATGGGGAGATGCAACGTATCTTTGCTGGCGGAGATAATCTATACGAGTGATGGCTGTTTGACCAAATACTTTGTCTATATTTCTGGCGAGAACATCGGTGTAGCTAGAGCAGAAGTCAACATATTGACTCGTTTGTTGGGGATTAGTGAAACAGTCTACTGGGATGAACGTGTGGGCTTGATAGATTCTCACAGAAACCCAACCTCCTTTTTCCTTGAACGGGCGGCCCTAGTCAAAGAAGCTGGGGTTATATTGGCGGAAATTGATGCGCAAGATGATCTGCTTGGAAATTTGTCTGATGATGTATTGATAGATGCCATTGGAGCAGAAAGGACGTTCTCAGTGAGGACTGTATCTGAAGGAGGCATTTTCTCTGCCAATGAACGACTTGAATTCGAAAACGATCTTGGTGCACATATCAAACGTGTCGTAGGCGCGAGTGTGGATTTGGATAAACCTCAGACACGCATCCTTGTTATATTCACAAAGGAAAGGATTCGAGTATGTAAGTCCGTTGCTTCAAAATTAAGACCAATGTTGAGAGCCAGAGAGCCGGGAAAGAAACCTTTCTTCCATCCTAGCATGATGAATGCTACTCTGGCCAGGGTAATGTGTAATCTTGCAGGAATTACACCAGGTGAAATTGTACTTGACCCGTTCTGTGGAGGCGGCGGAATTCTATGCGAGGCCTTTCTTATTGGTGCGAAAGTTATTGGAGTTGATTTGAGTTGGCGACTGTTAACAGGAAGTATAGACAATCTCTCACCGATTGGGAGCAATTATGGCATTGTTCAAGGAGATGTTCGTAATTTGCCAGTTCGATTGTGTGATTGTATAGTAACAGATCCTCCTTATGGCAGGGCAAGTTCGACTAGAGGAGCACGGGCTATTGAGCTCGTAGAGTTTCTTTTTGGTAGAGCTGATTTGATTCTTCGTCGTCGAGATGATAGTATATGTATCTGTGGGAGTAGTGAGATGAACCTAAAAGATTTGGCTGAGGAGATGGGACTTGTGGTTAGTCAAGTTCTCCAAGTCAGAGTTCATAGTGGATTAGTCAGAGAACTCCTCATAATCGGAGTTTAGTTTTGGATGATTCTCCCATCTTTTGTCGGTGGTGTAAACCACTTTACAAACTCCTCAAATTCCTGTTCTGAATCAAGTATAAACACAATTTCAATGCAGCCAAGTGGTGGTAGGTCTTGGTTGTCATCTATTATTCGTACTTTCTTGGTAAAAGCAGCCTGTTTATCAAAGTAGATCTTTGTTGAGATGCCATTCCAGTTTGCCTCTATTCTTTTACGAGCTGCATCGATGATTCTAGTGCCGTGGATTTTCTGACGCAAGAAACTCATAGCGTTACGATTAGTAAAGGATATGGAAAACTCTTGGATCTCATTGTCCTCGGTGATTACTGCATCAGGTCCTCCAAGAAGGTTTTCGAGAGCCTTTCCCACCTTCTTGATATCTTCGGTAGGGTTTACTGGACATGTGATGAGAATTTCCATCTCAAGTCAGCCTCTTCACTAATTTCTTGGACTGATCTTGAAATTCCGCCAGAGAGCCTTCATTTACAAGCATGATATCGCTTAGTGCAATCACTCCTCCGAGTCCTACAGAGATTTCCCTGATATCACGTTCCCTGAACACTTCCCAGCTCGGAGGTGCATCTTCACGATTTCGTTCACGGAGTCGTTTGTAGCGTTCTTTTGGAGATGCATGAACACAGACAATGACAACAGCTTCAGCGCAATCATCAAAAACATCGATTTCGGCAATACTCCTACAACCCTCAATGACAACAATTTCAGAGCCGAGTTCTTTCAGGTCATCAATGCAAAACAATGCAACTGCTCCTGGACCATCCTCTTCTCGGAGTTCTAACATGATTTTCTTAGTATTCACTGGATTGGGCTCAAGACCACGCCTACGGGCTTCATTACGTATCACATCGCCCATTACAATCACTGGAATACCAACATCATGGAATGCTTGAGCAACACCGCTCTTTCCTGCACCGGGCATACCAGTCACAATCACCAGTTTCATTTTTCCCACCAGAAACCTCTCGCCTTCGTCTTGTGATTGTCCTTTAAGAATTCCCTTGGAGTCAATTAGCGTCACTGTAATATTGTAGATTTGACATATTTAATCAATAATAGAGGTGCTAAGTGTGAATAACGATATCAGAGCATTCTTGAGTATAAATATTGAAAATCAGGCCTTGTTATCCCAGATTCGGACTATACAACAGAAATTGGACCAAACTGCTGCGAAAATGAAGATTGTCAAGAGTGAAAATATCCATTTCACCCTACGATTTTTTGGTGATACACCGATATCAACATTGGATCAGATCAAATCTCGTCTTGTTGAAATCGAGTTCAATCCATTTGAGATTGAAATTGCGGGAGTTGGATCGTTCCCCAACAGACGAAGACCCAGAATTATTTGGATTGGTGTCACCGAAAATGCACCTGAAGTAGTGAAAATCAAGAGTAAAATTGACTCTTTACTGATTGATATTGGGTATCAACCTGAGAGAAGAAAATACACTCCACATGCTACAATCGCAAGAGTTCGATATGTTAAGGATTCAAAACGAATCGCTGACAATTTGGAATGTTTGGCTGACGAAGTTATTGGAAAGATGACTGTCACTGGAATCACGATGATGAAAAGCAACCTCACACCCTTGGGACCTATCTACGAGTCGCTATGGAAAATTGGGTCTGATTCTTGAAAAAGATGGTGGGCCGGGGGAGACGTATTCCGATTGGGAAACCCCAAGTCGTTTGAACTCCCGATCTCTTGCATTCTGTGACTTAAGGCGTGAGTTCCTCAGTCGCCCCAAGCAAGAATCATACCAAGCTAGACTACCGACCCATGCTGTATGATGCTCGGGAAGAGCCCATGGCTGGAGCTGTCGTGTCTTGAACTGAAGATAAACATTGTCACTCTCTGGTTCTTTTTGAGAGATGTTTGGAACACGTGTTCGAAAATAATTGTCATTTGCGCCAAAGATTCAGACTTATCAGTATCTTCACCATTCTGTTGCACTTGTAATCAAACAAGAGATGACTTTGTAATGGCCACCGACTTAGTATACCATGATATCTTTGTTCAACATGTGATGTCTCCAGGACATCCAGAGAACCCAGAACGACTAAGGAGTGCAATGAGCTCGATTAGTGCTGCAAGTCTATTAGATGATCAAAGAGTACATCTTTTGACCCCAATGAAAGCCCCCTTGGATGAGGTCTATCTGCTTCATAGTAAGGCATACCTTGAGAGAATCAAAGCAAAATCAGAGAAGGGGGGTGGTTTCTTTACAGGAGATACTTCTGTTAATTCATACACATATGATGCAGCCTTATTCGCTGCAGGTGGAGGTATAGAATCTGTTGACCGAATTATGCAAGGGGATTCTGAGAATGCATTTGTTTTGTGTAGGCCCCCAGGACATCATGCTGAGTATGAAAAAGCATATGGTTTCTGTTTCATTAACAATATAGCAGTAGCAGCAATGCATCTTTTGCAAAAACATGATTTTAAACGTGTGATGATAGTGGATTATGATGCTCATCATGGAAACGGTACACAACGTAGTTTCTACTCTTCTAAGAATGTACTCTATGTGGGGCTTCATCAGGATGGAAGAACATTGTTTCCAGGGTCCGGATTTGTGGATGAGATTGGAACAGGTGAGGGTGAAGGCTACACAATTAATCTGGCAATGTATCCGGGGGCAGGAGATGCTTCGTATAGTAGAGCTTTTTCAGAGGTGATCGAACCGATTGCCGATTCCTATAATCCTGAGTTCATTCTTGTTTCAGTTGGTTATGATGGTCATTTTAGAGATCCACAGACTCACTTAGGACTCACCACTTCGGGATTTGCAATGATGAACTCGAGGTTGAAACAGATTGCAATTTCATACGCTGAGGGAAGGATAGCATGTTTTCTAGAAGGTGGTTATAATCTCGATATCATGGGAATGTGTTCATTGAACCTACTTCAGGAGTTGTCTGGTACAAGTGTCACATCATTTGATGATGAATATAATGAGAGTGAAATAGCAAACGAATACACAGAGAAACTGATTGAGAGGATTGTTGCTGATTCTCCTCTTTTGTAGGAGCTTATTCATCAAAATCCTCCAATAGTGTCTGCATTGAATCAATATCATCATCGATCCAATCATCAGGTTCGGTGATTGTTAGCTTTATATCAAAGCCTAGCTGTTTCTTGATTGATTCTGCAATTGTGGTTCCAATGGTCGGTATCCTTGCTAGTTCTTCTACAGGAACTTTGTATAAATCGGATAGATTGACTAAATTGTAATTGTGAAGCATTCTACCTCGCACTCTTCCGATTCCTCTGAGACCTACAAGCTCTAGAATATCAGAACGTACGCCATAACGAAGTCGCGATTTCAAGTTTTGAAGAAAAGGAACGTGACTAGGAGCATTGGAAATTCTGGAGATTTCTGATGCTGCGTATGTCAACCATTCTGCAGATTGGACAAATCTATGGACATCGCCCATTCCAACATTGTATCTCTCTGTAATATCCTTCTCAGTTTTCTCGGAAATCCAATCCTGAAGTAATGATGCGGTCTTCACTTGAGCGAGAAATTCTGCGTAAGCACGAGGACTCTCTTCAATAGGTGGTTGAACCATGAGCTCGTCAAGCAAGTCATCCACAGCAACTTCATACTCTTCAGCCTCTGACCTAGTCACATATGTGAGTGGTTGGTCTGGAGTGTGGCATAGTAGATGTAAAACTCCTATTATGCTGTGACTTTCTGTTCCGGACAAGATATCGCGAAAAAGAATTGCTGTGTAGGGGTCGATATATAATTGAGAGGCTCTTCGTCCAAGTGGTGTGGCGGCGTATGAGCCATCTGAGCCTGTTTCTATCAGACGACCTTCCTCGAGAAAACCAAGAGCCGATGATACATGCTGATTAATCTCCCACTGATCAAACTGATATGAGAAAAAGGTGCCTGCAATTAGTGAGTCAATCTCTTCTCGGTTTCGTGTCATTTCAGCTGCTATGGAAGCCAGAAGATGAGCTCTTACTGCACGTGGAGAGGCTAACTTGGAGGTTATTTCTTCAGGTTCTGATAGTGTGTAGTTATCAACAAGGAAATCATGTTCTGCTTCTGTCCTAGCTATAAGAACTGCCTCTCCGTAATCATCATACTTTGGCCTACCTGCTCTTCCAGCCATCTGTTTATACTCAAGAACGGGAATAGCATAACTTCCACGGTCTGGTTCATAACGCCTGTAATCGCGAATAATTACACGTCTTGAGGGGAGATTGACACCCGCTGCAAGAGTTGGAGTGGCAACAATCACTTTCAGAAGATTGTCCTTGAAACAGTCTTCAACAAGTGCACGTTCTTGGTTGTCGAGACCTGCATGGTGAAAAGCAGCTCCGTTTGCTATCAGTCGCGCAAGCATTTTGGATGCCTCAGGTGCAGAAGGAGCACCCCCGATTTTTGTCGCAGCTTTGGAGAGTTGATGCATTACATCATCCGAGATATACCTGCGGAGAGATGAAGCAAGCTTCTTAGCAACTGCAACAGTCGACCGACGGCTTGAAACAAAGACAAGAACTTGACCATCTTCATCAAGGGTGTCACAGACAACATCTGCTAATTCTTCTCTCCGAGTCCTTTTGATTCTCTTTGGTGCATTTTTTCCATCTTTGTAGAAACTGATCATGCCATCCAAATAGACTCCTTCACTTAGAGGGACTGGTCTCCAAGTATCTATCACAATCTCAGCACATAGCCACTCAGCAATTTGATTTGCGTTTGAAATAGTTGCGCTTAATGCTACAATTTGGACATCTTCTATGATTAGAGAGAGTTTTGCCAGTACCATTTCAAGTGTAGGACCCCTTTTTGGGTCATTGATTAAATGTACTTCATCAGCTATTACAATTCCAACATCATTAATCCATTCAGCCTTATGACGAACCAATGAGTCGGCTCGTTCGGTCGTCACTATAACAATATCCGCATCGTGCAGACCTCTTCCGGGAGAATCATAATCACCTACAGACATTGCTGTAGTAATGCCTAATGATTCGTATTTCTTGAACTCTGCGTATTTCTCACGAGCAAGGGATTTTAGTGGCACAAGATAAAGTGCCTTACCGCGTCCATCTAGTATTGTTTTGAGCATACAAATTTCTGCAACTAGTGTTTTGCCTGAGCTTGTGGGTATCGCAAGAACCAGGTTCTTTCCATCAAGAACTCCTGTTTTGAATGCACTGACTTGAGGTGGAAAAAAATCCGATATTCCTTGTGCATGAAGGTGTGCGATTATTCTTCTGTTGATGTTCAGCTCATCAAGTCGAATATTTTTCCTCTCCACAGTGTAATAATGGTATAGACTACTATAGGCTAGCTCTGAGAGTGTCTGATTTTGCCCTCTCGTGGGCTATACAGTATTCCCTCAGCTAATAGTTTCTCAATAACTTCTTCAGCACGTTCTCGAGGAAGACCCATTGAAACAGCTCTCTGAATCAAGGCATCTCGATTCACTGTTGAAGTTCCTTCAGACTCCATATCGCGAATAGCTTTTATGATGATATCTGAGGAACTCCGCTGTGATGCACTCATCTTTGAAACAAGACGGTCAATGTCGATTTTTCCGGTTATCCTGTCAAGTGCCACCATACGTAGAGATTCTTCCATGAGTCTGACTGCTGCTTGAGCATCTTCTTTGGTAACTTTGGATTGTAAGGCCATTCTTGCTCTTGCCTCTGACAGACGAACAAGTGATTCCAGCTGACGAGCTGTGATTGGAACTGGTGAAGCTCCGCCTTCTGCACTCTTTCGAAGATCTACATAGAAGTTCTCAATCACTTCTGCAGCCTCTGGCGATAATTTTGGAATTACATAGCGATTAGCATATCCAATGTACTTTTTCAGGAAATCCGGGGGGATAGTGGGTGTTGTACTCGGACCTTTCGTTTTCTTCATCTGATGCATATCAAGTATGAATTGTGCAAGTTCTCGGTCTCTTGTAGCCTCTGGTGTATCAACTAAAATCCAAACCAAATCAAATCTTGAGAGGATAGTGAATGGTAACCGAATATTATCTTGAATGGAGAGTGAAGATTCGTAGCGACCTAAGGTTGGGTTAGCAGCAGCAAGAATTGATGTTCTTGCATTTAATGTAGCAACGATTCCAGCTTTTGCGATACTAACTGTATGTTGTTCCATGGCTTCGTGTATAGCAGTTCGGTCGTTAGGATCCATCTTATCAAACTCGTCTATACATGCAATTCCTTGATCAGACAAAACTAATGCTCCAGCCTCCAGCGTCATTGCGCCGGATTCTGTATCATGAATTACAGCTGCTGTGAGTCCTGCTGCGGTGGTCCCCTTACCGGAAGTGTAAAGCCCTCTAGCAGCTAACCCGGAAACAAATTTGAGAATCTGGCTTTTGCCTGTTCCAGGGTCCCCAATCATCAATATGTTAGATTTTCCTCTAAGACGTGTTCCATCAGGTAGTGTCTTTCCAACACCACCAAAAAGAAGAAGCGCAATTGACTCTTTGATGTGTTCATGGCCTTGTATTGATGGAGCAATAGAAGCATAAATTCTTTCATGGACGTATTGATCCTCAGCTAGTTCCTTTATTCGTTTCTCGTCTTCTTCGGATATCTCAAGTTGTTCGTACTCTTTCTCAGATATTTCTACGCCAATTGCTTCGATGTAGACATTGAATGTTGCTAACCTTCCGCCCCTTCTTGAAAAATCGGGAGATGTTTGGAGAGTTCCAGTCACCTTGACCAGTTCTCCAGGTCTAGATATATCAACTATATCTCCTTCAAATATTACATCAACAGATCGAGGCATCTGACCGGGGGGTAGCTCCTCAGGTGATTCTTGTATCCTAACTTTTTGCCAGTCCTTGAACTGTGATTTTTGAGGGATTAAACGCATTGGAGTCTTTTTTGTACAGACTGGACACAAGGCAGGTTCTGTGTATCTTCCTTCTTCTTGTGGTTGAGGTATTTCTGCTTGGCAGATTCTACAAAGGAACATGGCCTGGACTAGAAGTGGTTTGACCTCACTAGCCCTCATCATGATACCACTGATGTGTATCAGCTTGCCAATGTGACGTGATCGGAGCGCACGTAATGCCACATGTTCAGGGTAGTTAACAAAGCGCATCTTTAGGAAGCTGACATCAAGACTGGCAACATAGTCTGGGTCTTCAACACGAAGTACTGAAATTAGGGCATTATCAGACATCTCTAAGAACTTTTGAGGGTCTTCAGCCGCAAGTGCCATGAACACGTTATCGAAGCTTGTCAGGTCCTGAAAGTCCACGGTAAGTGAGAGTTCATCATTGATTGACATTTGCTGGATTCTTGACCAATAGATCAAAATTCCCTGCTCATCTTTGTATGTTCGAAGGAACTCCTCGAATCTTTCTTGTTCATCATAACCGGACATCTTTACCAGCCTCGATAATGTTCATTATTCTGGGGTGAGCAATCGTCTGTCAGTATCCGACTCCTTGTTCTTTTTGATTTGTATTTAAGGGCACTAATACTCATTGTTTATTCCATAATATTTTGGCGCCATCCAGAGAGTAGATCAATTAATTCTTCACAGAGCCATCTCTCTTCATAAGCCATCTGATTTCTCTTCTCCTGATATGCGCCTGATTTGGCGACTCGAAGAATCTTTGATAATCGAGTTTCAACCAGAAAGGGAATCATTCGCTGTAGTTTTTCGATTTCGTCGTATTTTCTTGGGTCTATCGATGTTCTATCACTCTGTAGTCGAAGCACTTTCCTGTTGAGTGCAGTATAGAGAAATGGTTGAAATGTCTGTAGCTTATGAGGTTGCTTTTCTTCTTCGCGATAAAGATTCTGAAGTCTTCTAAGTGAGTCGTATGCATCTTCAGGCGCAATGTCTACTATATCGTGTTTTAGGAACCGTTCTATTACCCAATTCGGAAAACTAGCCCGATCACCTTTCTTGAAAGGACCCAGTTTTTTATCACCTACAATTATCTCGGGTATTGGTTTCTGGAATATACATTCCCGAGTTTCATTGAGAAACATCATCTCAAAGCGGTCCATCTCATCTTTTGCTTCACTACAAAGCTTCATGAAATTCCACACACCTTTTTGGGTTAGTTGAGATAAAGCCCTTGCTCTGTGATAACGAGCCAGAGTGATTAATCCTGTGTTTTGTTTGTCTAGTGTGATTGAATTGCCAGAGAATCTTTTAAGGGGTCAAGAGAGATTCGTAACAGGCTCCGGCATAAACGGAAAATCATCATGTCTTCAAAATTGGATGGGAACTACAAATGGATTTAGATTTGTGGACTGAGAAATATCGACCTCCAACCTTAAGTGATATTATTGGTCAAGAGTCATTGATTGAGAGCTTGAAGAAGTTTGTAGAAACCAAGGCTGTGCCGCATTGCTTGTTTGCAGGACCACCAGGGACTAGTAAAACCACTGCAGCAATGGCTATGGCTAGAGATCTCTTTGGTGACTCTTTTGAGCGCAATTTCATGGAGCTCAATGCTAGCGATGAAAGAGGGATTGATGTAGTAAGGAATCAAATTAAGAACTTTGCAAGGACTATGCCATCAGGTGATGCACCATTCAAGATACTTGTTCTAGATGAAGCAGATCATCTTACAGCAGATGCTCAGCATGCCTTGAGACGTACCATGGAATCCTATGCTATATCCTGTAGAATGGTTTTGATTTGTAATTATTCTAGTAGAATTATTCCACCTATTCAATCAAGATGCGCGATATTCCGTTTTTCTCGGCTTAGTAATGATGATATCGCTGGGAGGCTCAAATACATAGCCAAAAAGGAGGGAGTTGGACTTCTTGCTGCTGGGATTGAAGCGATTCTATATCTTGCTGAAGGTGATATGAGGGCCGCAATCAATCTCCTTCAAGCCGCATCATCCACGGGTCAAAAGGTGACTGATGAGATTGTGTATTCGATTTCAGGTAGAGCAAACCCAGAAATAGTGAGAGAAATGCTTGATGATGCTAAAGAAGGAAGATACATTTCATCGCTTGACAGTTTAAGGAGTCTAATCTATCAACAGGGTATTTCCCCCGTGGATTTAGTGAAACAAATACATCGCGAAATCGAAAGCCTTGGTCTTAATAATCAAAAACGGATGGATATACTAAATCAGACTGCAGAAATAGAGTTCCGTGTGGGTGAAGGGGCTAGTGGTGAGATTCAACTTTCATCACTTTTGGCACGTTTAGGATTTGGTAGTGATTCTGAATGAGCAATGAAAATCTACCTTGGTCAGAGAAACATCGACCAAGGAAACTAGATGGACTTGTTGGAAACCGTGAAACCATCGGAGCACTGAAAAGCTGGGTTGAGTCGTGGACGTCAGGGATACCAAACAATCGAGCCGTACTTTTAGTTGGTCCACCAGGAACAGGAAAAACAGCAACAGTAGGAGCTCTTGCGAATGATTTGAACATGGAGCTTGTTGAATTCAATTCGAGTGATAAAAGAAACAAAGATAGTATAGAAACTCTGGTCTGGCGAGCAGCCTCTCAGCAAACCCTTGATGGTCGTCCCAGACTTATCTTATTGGACGAGGTGGATGGCTTATCAGGAACGAGTGATAGAGGCGG
>PJET01000138.1 GCA_002825515.1 Candidatus Thorarchaeota archaeon MP11T_1
GCTATGGATCAAGTTTGCAATCAAGCAGCAAAAATGAGATACATGTTTGGGGGACAAACATCAGTGCCTCTTGTGCTTCGTACCGTTTTTGGTGGAGGCAAGAACATTGCGTCCCATCACTCACAAAGCCTTGAATCCTGGTTCATGCATACACCTGGACTTAAGATTGCAGTCCCAGCCTTTGCATATGATGTCAAGGGACTCATTAAAACAGCTATTCGAGACCCGGATCCAGTAATGTTTTTTGAGCATAAACTGGTCTACGATAGGAAGGAAGAGGTACCTGAGGAGGAATACACAATTCCTTTTGGTCAGGCAAGAGTAAGAAGAGAGGGATCAGACGTCACAGTTTGGGGAACTTTCTTCATGCTTCATAAAGCTCTTGAAGTTGCTGACGAGCTGGAGAAGGAGGGAATCAGTGTTGAGGTTATTGATCCAAGAACACTAGCCCCCTTGGATACGAAGACATTGGTCGAGTCTGTAAAGAAGACGGGAAGACTCGTTCTTGTGACTGAAGAAACTAAGACTGGAGCAACGACATCAGAGGTTGCAGCTATAGTACAAGAAGAGGCATTCGATTGGTTGGATGCTCCAATAAAGAGGGTCAATGCACCAGATACACCTGTACCGTTCAGCCCACCACTTGAGGATTATTTCATTCCTAATCATAAACGTATAGCACAAGCAATTCGCGATATTATGTAGGTGAAACAAATGGTAGCAACCATGATCATGCAAAGAATGAGTGTAGCCATGGAGTATGGCGTGATACTGAAATGGTTGAAGAAGGAGGGAGATGCTGTAAAACAGGGCGAGCCAATAGTTGAGATTTTTGGTGAAAAGAACGAGTTCGAGTTGGAGTCACCAGCTGACGGAGTCTTGCTTAAAATACTGTGTGAAGTAGATGACGAGATTCCCATCAGTGAGCCTATCGCCTATATCGGGGAGAAGGGAGAGAAAGTTCCAGATATAATGCCTAAGAAGCTTAACAAGGCTATAGCAACCACACCTGCTGTATCAGTAGCAACTCAAGTTGTTTCTGCACCAACAGCAAAAACAGTGTCCAAAGCTACAACAAAACCTGTTGAAACTCGCTTACCAGGTGGGAAAATTAGGGCATCGCCACGAGCAAAGCAGAAGGCAAAAGAGATCGGTGTCGATCTTTCTTTAGTGGTGGGTAGTGGTCCTGATGGAAGAATTGTGGAAAAGGATGTTCTCGCTGTACAGAGTACATCACAAATTGCAGTTTCAGATGATCGAAAAATCAAACAAGTTTCACCATTAACACCCTTACGAAGAACAATTGCTAGAAGAATGACTCAGAGCGCTCAGAATCCACACATTACCATGATTACTGAGATTGATATGACTGAGGTCGTAGAGCTACGCAATGAAATAAATGAACGTGTTGAAAAGAAACATGGCATAAGAGTATCATTCAATGACATTATTGTGAAGGCTGTAGCGGACACACTCGAGAGATTTCCAAAATTCAACGCGACACTTGTCGGAAATGAGCTGGTCTTGTTTGATGAGGTCAATATTGGCGTAGCAATGGCGACCGAAGATGGTCTTATTGTTCCTACTGTCAAAGATGCAAACAAGAAATCAATTACAGAAATTGCCTTAGCAACGAAGGACTTTGGGAAACGAGCAAAAAGTAATGAATTAACACCAGAAGAGCTCACAGGGAGCACATTCACAGTGTCAAATCTTGGACCATTCAATGTAGACCTTTTCATTCCTGTCATCAACCCCCCCGAAACTGCAATCCTTGCCCTTGGGCAAATAAAGAAGAAACCAGAAGTCATTGAAGATAAAATAGCAATAAGGTCGATGATGATGGCTAGTTGTGCTGTTGATCATAGAGTACTTGATGGTGCTCCAGCAGGGCAATTTCTGGCAGCTTTGAAAGAAACTCTTGAAAACCCATTCATGATGAAGATTTAGAGTTTACAGTTCATTTCATTACAAGACCTTTCTCGACAATTTTACGGTGAATAATATTGTAGGTACAGAAGGGAACAATTCGGCCATCAGCTAGCGCGTAGTTGATAGTGCAGTGCTGAACGCGTTCAAGGTCTATGTTCCAAGGATCTTGAAAATGCATCACACCAAGCATAATCACTTTGCTCATGAAATGTCTGAGGGAACTATATGTTCCTCTCTTAAGAAAGGAGGAAATTATTGGCTTCATGAAATGCTTTCTCTTCACTTTTCGGATGAAACCAAGAAGTTTCAATTTTGCTCTGAGAGATGCAAGTGTTTTTTCGCTAGCATAGATATCACATATCTCCTCGAGGGTTACCAGCAAAGCCTCAAGATCAACAACGTCAGTTATGGGATGAAATGAACCGTCTTCATTGATGAAAAGGAAAGTTGCCATCCCACATGCAAAATGAGAATGAAGTTCGAATATATTAGCCCCTCGAAGTAAACCCAGTACTCGTCCTACTCCCATCATAGATGATACTGGATACCAATCTTCAACACGCACAGCGCCATTTGTCTGTTTTTCAATTAGTTTCAATGCATCAGGAGTTGTGAGCCTTACTCTCTCTCTTTCTTTTGCATCAATTCGACCAGTTATACTGATGGGTTGAAAATTGATGCATCTAACAATATCGCGATTATCAAGGGCATATTGGATTATTCCACCAAGCTCTTCGTCATTGACACCCTTGGCGATTGTGGGAACCAAAATTACTCCATCAAGATTTGCTAGTCTGGCATGCTCCAATACTTGATCTTTCATTTCTCTCAGGTCTGCACCTCGAAGTTGGATGTATGGTTTTTCAGAAACACCATCAAACTGGAGGTATAGTGTCTTGAGACCCCTATCAACAAGATTCTGAAGATAGCTTGCATCCTTCGAGATTCGTATTCCATTTGAAGCGACCATAATATGTCTAAAACCTAGTTCTTCAGCCCACTTCACGTAATCAAGGAGGTTTTCGCTAAGTGTAGGCTCACCGCCTGCAAATTGAATGCCCACAGTGGGAGCAGGGAGATTAGCACGGAGGTTCTTGAGCATGCTAAGAACTTCTTCGGGAGTGGGTTCGAAGACTTCACTATTAGCAGCGTCTGCAAAGCATATGGAGCATTTCATATTACATCTATTTGTCACATCAATTAGACCAAGAGCTGTGTGTGCTTTATGATTAGGACATTGTCCACAGTCGTATGGGCATCCACGCTCTTGTTTAGTTCGAGGATTTTCAAGACCAATAGTTGTGTACCAATAAGCCATGTTCTTCCTAAAGAGTTCAGCATCAGACCAATATAGATCTCTGAAGCTGCCATGAGTCGAACATGTCTTTTCGAGCCAAACCATTCCTTCATTTTCAAGCACAGTTGCTGGGACCACTCTAACTTGTTTATCATTAAGAAGACATTCAGGACAGATTGAAGATGTAGTGTAGGGAAGCTCTCTTTGTGGATGCTTTTTCAATCGAATACTTTCATCTCCGATTGAAGATTTAGAACCCAGTTTCTTGCCCAATTATAAATCACTCCAGAATTGGTTGAATATGAGTAGTCCTAGGTTTAGAGACCCCTCTCAATATCATCGAAAATCATCTGAGTGGTCAAATCTGCACTCATTATCACACTGGGAACCCCTGCACCAGGGTGAGTTCCAGCACCTACCAGATATAGTCCCTTAACATCTCTAGAGCGGTTGTGAGGTCTAAAGTATCCAGACTGTGTCAATAATGGTTGGAGTTGGAAGCCTGCGCCTTTATACGAGTTCAATTCAGTTTCATAATTAGCAGGTGTGAATGTTCTCTTTACAGCTAAGTTGTCAACAAGTCCTGGAAGCACTCTCTTATCCAAGGTACTTAGAATGTGATTGCTAAACTCCTCTTTCTTTGATTCCCAATCAGTACCAGAGTCTAAATTCGCCACAGGCGTACATGCATACATAGTTTCGCAACCAGGTGGAGCCAATTCAGGATCTGTTCGTGTGGGGATATGCAAATATGTTGAGAAATCATCAGGCACTACTTTCTTCTTGAAAATGTCGTCAAGAAGCTCTTTGTATCGTGGACCGAATACAATGCTGTGGTGAACCATGTCGGGATATTGTTTCTCAACCCCGAAGTAAGTCATAAAGAGGCTCATAGAATATTTTGCTCTCTTGTAGCGGCCATCTCCATTTCTCTTTCTGAACACTTTCTTATCAACAAGTTTCATGTACGTGTTAGCAACATCTGCATTCGAAATAACAATATCTGCATCATAGAACACACCATCAGTAGTGGTGACTCCTTTTACATAATTGGAGTCTGAAACTTCTATGAGATTGACTTCTGAGTTCAGATGGCACTCTCCACCCAGCTCTTTGAAAAGACGCTCAATAGCTGCTACTAGTTTATGAGTCCCTCCTCTTGCCCACCAAACACCGTGTTTTTCTTCTATGTAGGTAATCAATGTATAGATAGAAGTTGCAGTAAATGGATTGCCTCCAATGAAGAGAGGATTAAACGACATTGCGATTCTCATACGAGGGTCCTTTAGATACGCAGAAACCATACCATAGACACTTCGATATGCTCTGTAGCGAATGCCTGCAGGAGCTAACTTGGCCATGCTCCAAATGGTTTCAAAGGGCATTGAACCAAGTTGCTCAAATCCAAGCTCATAGATGGGTTTTGCAGCCTTGAGGAATTTCTCATACCCCTCTACATCCGCCGGATTGAACTTCTCAATCTGTTCGATATTGTCTTCATAGCCACCATAATTCATGAAGGTTCCATCTGAGAAATATAGTCGATATTTTGGTGATACCTTCACGAGTTCAACATAATCCGCCACATTCTTTCCTGCAAACTCAAAGAGTTCGTTGATTAAGAATGGCGGAGTGATTATTGTAGGACCTGTATCAAATGTATAACCCTTCTCAGTGAACACACTTGCACGTCCACCCAACTGGTGTCGTTTTTCGAGTAGGGTAACTGAATGACCAGCACTCTGCATTCGAACTGCTGCTGCTAAACCTCCTAGTCCACCCCCAATGATGACTACTTGTTTTTCCTCGCTCTTCTTCAATTTGTTACCCCCATAATCAAATTACTACGTGACAATTGATTGTTCAAGTACCTTAGAATTTTTAGATGCCTCGTAGGCTTTCTTCTCTCTATAATACTCTCTTCGAAGCTTGTATGCAATCCATAATTTCTTCCATTTTGGCACGATTGCTCGTTTCTTGAAGATGTCATAATTCATCTTCTTAATCTCATTCATAATCTCAGAATAGACTCTACTAGCCACTTTAACAGTGAATGCAGCCGCAGGTGGTAAGTCCTGGATACCAATCTCAGCCTTTGAATAGTATGACTCTGCTATTGCTATATGATGTTTAATTAGCCACTTGAAATTAGGATTGATCTTTTTCTTTTCAAAAGCATCTCTGTTGACTCTGAATTGCTGCCTTGTTTCGAGAGGTAGGTATATCCTTCCGTTTTGGAAGTCCTCATCTATGTCACGAAGAATGTTTGTGATTTGTAACGCTTGTCCCAGGTCGATTGCGCGTTCAATGGTTCTAGAATCAATTGCTCCCATGATGTAACACAACATGACCCCAACTGTTGATGCTACATTGTAGCAGTATTTCTCAAGCTCTTCAACAGTCTGGATTTCTTTCAGATTGATATCCATCCGAACTCCTTCGATAAGCTCATTCAAATATTTGACAGGAATATTGTATCTAACCATAGTATCCCCAAAGGCACGTAAAACTGGATGATCAAAGATTTCCCCCTCTTCCATTCTTGCTACAATATCTTTGAGCGCATCAAGCTCGTCCTCAATAGCTTCTGGAGGAATATCTATTTCATCTGCAAAATCATCAGCTAATCTACAGAATGCGTACAAAGCAGCAAAAGCCCGCCGATCTTTCTCATCGAGGTATCTTGATGCGAAATGAAATGAGCGTGCATGTACTTCGAAGAGATTCATGCAACAATCATAGCTAGCCTCTAAATCGATGTCAGTGGGATCTAAGTGTGGAATGACCTTCGAGGGCAAAACAGACAAGTGAGAATCATATTCACATTTTGCGTATGTGTCTCTATACTCACTTCTAAAAAACAAGTCCGAACCTCCTCACTTCTGTTTCTATAGTGTGTACGTGTCTGTTTTTTACATTCTAAGAATTAGTGATTGTTATATCTGTTCTGATTGTGCAGTTTGACGTATACAGGAAAAGAAATGTAAAGGCATGAGGCATTCATACTACTAGTCCGAGTTGATGTGAGCGATGAAAATCATAGTAATAGGAGCTGGTGTGGGAGGATTATCTGCTGCAGCTCTACTTGCCAAATCAGGTCATCAAGTGACTGTACTGGAAAAAACCGCAAATCCAGGGGGTAGGGCACGAGTATGGGAGAAGGACGGGTTTGTATTTGATATGGGACCTTCTTGGTATTTGATGCCTGAGGTATTCGAGCATTTCTTTGAGATTTTTGGAAGAAAGGTAGAGGATTTCTATAAACTGATTCGACTAAACCCATCATATAGAATCTTCTTCCCAGATGATGTAATTGATATTTCAGCTGATTTAGAGGAGAATAAAGCCCTCTTTGGAAGACTTGAGCAGGATGGAGCAAGAAAACTTGAGAAATACCTCAAACAAGCTCAGACAAAGTATGAATATCTTTTGGAGGGCTTAATGTACCAAGACTTGGCTGGAATAAGAGCTATGTTCAGTCCTAAATTGATGGCAGCTGGATGGAAGTTGAGCATCCTTTCCAACATGGAGAAATTGATGAGCAAGTACTTTTCGACAGAGAGAGCAAAGAAGATACTCCAGTATTCGATAGTCTTTCTGGGCGGTAATCCAAAGAACACTCCTGCACTCTATTCTATGATATCTCATATTGATTTCAACCTTGGAGTGTGGTATCCCCATGGTGGACTTGGGAAGATTGTTGAAGCGACACAAAAGCTAGCAATTGAGTTTGGAGCTGATATTCGGTTTGAAACTGAAGCGACCAAACTTGTTGTTGAGGACAAGAAGGTCGTGAGAGTCATCACAACAAAGGGTGAGTTTGAAGCGGACATTGTTGTAAGCAATGCGGATTATCCTCACTCTGAAATGGACCTTCTTGACAAAGAGTTCCAGATGTACCCAAGGAGCTATTGGGAGAAGAAGACCATCGCACCATCAGCATTTGTCCTGTACCTCGGTTTGAATAAGAAAATCGAGAGTCTCACTCACCATAATGTGATTTTAGATTACGATTGGGTAAGACATTTCGAGCAGATCTTCGAAGAACCTTCCTGGCCCGATGAGCCTGCATACTATCTATGTTGTCCATCAAAGATGGATGATACTGTGGCACCACCTGACGGTGAGAACATATTTGTCACAATACCAATCTCACCGGGTATAGAGGACAACCCCGAGATCCGTGAGGCGTATTTTGACAAGATAATAAAACACATGGAAAAAGTGACTAGAACAAGTATTAGGGACTCAATCATTGTCAAGAGAATTTTCTCATTGAATGATTTCTTACAAGACTATAATGCCTACAAGGGAACAGCTGTTGGTCTGACTCATATCTTCAGTCAGTCTGCTTTCTTCAGACCAAGACACAGAAGCAAGAAGGTGAAGAATCTCTTTTACACTGGCCAATACACACATCCTGGAATTGGAGTGCCAATGGTTTTGATTGCTTCAGAAATAGTCGCAAATCTCATCAACAAGGAATATGGTAGTAATGAGTGAGTTTGAGTAAGGGAATTGGAGGTCCAGAGATGACGAATATCCTGTATCTTGCGTTTAAGGTTTCAAGAGTGCGATTCTGGCTATATTTGGGTGGAACGTATCTCATTGGATATATAATAGGAATGAACGTTGGAGGATACAACCTAACCCAGCTGCTGGACCCATGGTTCATTGTTCATCTCTTTTACTTCATGATTCCAGCGAACATTTTCCTCTATGGTGTAAACGACATCTCTGATAAGGACACAGATATGTTCAATCCAAAGAAAGATGAGAAGGAGTATAGAGCTGCCGAAAAAGACAGGAGAAACCTTTACCTCTTAGTAGGATTATCTTTCATTTATGGAGTTATCCTTATTCTGTTCCAAGTGTCTGACATAATTGCAGTTGCATATTTTGTATCATGGATGTTGCTATCCTTCTTCTATAGCGTGAAACCCTTGAGATTCAAGGCAGTCCCTGTTTTTGATTTTGCTTCGAATTTCCTATATGTGATACCTGCACTTCTTTCGTATTACCAACTGACTGGAATCGTTCCACCAATTCTACCAATCTTCGCGGCATTCATGTGGACATCAGCAATGCAACTTTTTTCAGCTGTTCCGGACATTGAAGCAGATCAGAAAGCCAATATTAAGACTACAGCTGTTGTTGCTGGGAAGAAGGCCTCTTTGGTCTTGTGTCTGATATTTTGGGGTCTGTTTGCGTTCATATTGATTGTATTGTATCCTTGGAATTTTCCATGGAACTTACTTATGATAGTCTATCCAGGAATACCCCTCTATCTTCTTATTAGACCTGAAGCGAATATTGATCGCACATATTGGTACTTCCCCTATTACACTGGCTTTTTCGGTTTGATTCTTTTCTTTAGCATTGGACTCCCATTAGTGTTAGGTTGAATGGAGTGAGATATCGATGTCATCTAAACGGTTCATTGAAATGAAGAAATTGATAATTCTCATTTTTGCTATAGCTTTCTTTCTTGCCAGTTGGCTTGTAGCAAATGTTTCTATCGGCGGAGCTGTAACATGGGTTTCGGCACTATTCATCGTGCTTCTTTCTGTTCCTTCCTACTACTTCCTTATTCGATGGATTGGTGTAAAATGGGGACTGATTTTGATTGTATTCTTTGGCATATTTCCAATAATTGTGGAAGCTATTGGAATTGCAACTGGAATGCCCTATGGTGAATTTTATTATAGCGACTGGATGGGTTTCAAAATCTTTGGACTAGTTCCATGGAGTGTGGCATTTGCCTTCGCACCTTTGATTTTTGGCAGTCTAACAATCTCATCCAAACTAGTTCAAGGCTGGAAACTCCAATTGGTCCTCAGCGCAAGTATCCTAGTTCTCGTTGACATGGTACTAGATCCAGCTGCAGTAGTGCTGAGTATTTGGGTCTGGTTGATCCCAGGACCCTATTATGGCATTCCAATAACCAACTATACTGGATGGTTTTTGACTGCATTCATTGCCTCAATAATCCTATACTATTCCTTACAAAGAATCAGTCAGGTCCAAATGGAAATCCCCATTGAGGTTTCAAGTAGTCTTTTCATAAGCTTGGCATTTTGGACTGGGTTCTCACTGTGGGCTGGTTTACTCATACCCCTAGGAATTGGTCTAATTTTGACTATGGTCATCGGGTACTTTTTGTTGAAGAATAGAAATGTCTAGGATCTGCCAAAACATTATTTGTCCTCAGACAAAATTCTCACCTGAAAGATAGATGATTCATACCAATACTTGTCCAAAATGCGGGAGCAACAGGATTGCGGGACCTCATAAGATAGCTGGTCAACATCATATCAGAATTGACTTGCCAGGTTTTTCAACAGCTACATTGGAGTCTTTCACATGTGCTGATTGTGGGTATACGGAGTTCTATGTAGACCAGTCTGGTCTTAGAAATATCAACACATCAGGTAGATTTGTTCTTGGTTCGCGGCAGGTGTATTCGGACCCATATTTAGAAACGCCGCCAGAGAGAAGGGTATGTCCATATTGTGGAACACAGCTCCGCTCAGGTTCGCTAACTTGCCATGAATGTGGTCACATAATCTCGTAATTTCCTGAGGACCTTTTCGTCAATCAAGAACTTGGCGACCTTATATTCTATAGAGCAGACCGATTGTTGACACGTAGCATTCGTGTCAGCCTCGAATACGACATCTGCTCCATGCCTCAACTGTTGCTCTGAGGCCTCCCGCCGGTGGTGAGCAACCTAATTTTGCCACCGGCTAACCAGTTAATTTCAAGATTGCAACAAGCTAATCAGGAAGGTGTGTATTGAGAATACAGGATTGTAGAATTGAGTGATATGCTGATGACTTGGCGGCTGATTGATGAGGAGTGTAAAGATGTGTATCAAAACCTTGCATTTGATGAAGCAATCGCTCGAGTTGCAGCAAATCAAAAGGAAAAACAAGACACACTGCGTTTCTGGCGTTCTGAGAGAGCAGTTGTGATTGGTAGATTTCAGTGTGTTCACAAAGAGGTAAACCTATCCTTCTGTAAAGAGAAGAAGATCGAAATTGCGCGTCGTTTTACAGGAGGCGGTGCAGTCTATCACGACTTGGGAAACCTAAATTTCTCAATATGTGCTAACCGAAGTGCGAAATATGTCCCAAAGACGTTGAAAGAGATATATCAGGCATTCATTGGCAATGTTTCCAATGGTTTGAAGTCAATTGGTGTTCCCACAACCTATGACCCTCTTCAATCATGTATTAGGATAAATGACTTGAAGATAACAGGGACTGCTGGTTGGCTCAAGAGAGGGGTTGCTTTTCTCCATGGAACGCTATTGATTAACTCAGATCTTCCAATGCTTCTACAAAGCCTCTCTCCTCCCGTGGGACAACCTGTTTTTCTTCGAGATAGAGTGAGGATTCGATGTATGGAGAGTAAAAGAGATAATGTGACGAATATTGAAAACCACCTCAGCGAGTGTCCCTCAGATGAAGAGATTAAGATGGCAATAGCAAAGAGTATCGAAAAGATGTCAGAAAAGCCTATTCAGAAGGGAACATTATCACTGGATGAGAAGGACACTGCAGAGGCTTTATATCAGAGCCGCTATTCTCAGTCCGAATGGAATCTGGGTCTACCAGCCCAGTGAATTTGAGGAATGTTCCAATGACTGATGATGTTGAAAAGACGTTGAAGAGCTTCATGAGACACTTTGGTGCACTAAACCGAGATATTCCTGAGGTAAGAAATGCATTCACAGATCTTCAAAAAACAGTACACAAAGACGGAGCTCTATCTGCCAAATTCAAAGAGATAATCTGCATCGTGGTTTCTATTCTGGACCCCTGTGAGGAATGCATGGTTTATCATACAAAACAGGCTCTTACTCTTGGAGCAACAAGAGAGGAAATCATGGAAGCCTGTAGTGTAGCTATAGTCATGGGTGGAGGACCTGCGGCATCACATATCGCTACTGTACAAGACTGTCTGGATGCATGGGCACCTAGGGAGAAGTGAAATCTCTAACACAGAGGAATTTTGCAGGCTCCAATCTATTGTTAAAGAACTGGTGGGGTTCGTTCGCACTGATATGAAGGACATCACCAGGCTTCAGATGTAATTCTTTCTCTCCAACCTTTGCAACTGCTTCTCCACTCAACATGTAAACACCGTGTTCATGTGAATGTATATCATAGGATGTTTGGCCATTAGATTCGATAATATAAGCACGTAGAGCAAAATTCTTGGATGAGTTCTCAGGATTTAGAAAATTCCTACGTTTTACACCTTTCATTCCTGGGGCGTTATAGATATCATATTCATCTGAAGAAGCGTCCTTAGTGAGAAACATTGCTTGCAATCCACCATCAATCAAAGTTATTGAAAAGGACCTTGATTGCTTTTTGGTTTTCCATTAACTCAAAGCCTTTTTCCCACTCTGAGAGTGAAATTCGATGTGTAATAAGCGGAGAAACATCCACTTTACGTGACGCCATGAGCCTTAGAGTTGTTACCCAGGAGGATGGAAGTGTGCCCCAGGTTCCAGACATAGTGAGTTCCTTCACAACGATTGGATCAAGATCTATGTCAGCGGGACGTCCACGTACACCTAAGAGTGTCACATGTCCAGCCACCTTAACAAAGTCTAAAGCCTGGTTGCAGGCGACACAAGCTCCTGAAGCCTCAATGACAGCATCAGCACCACGACCATCAGTTTCAGCATTGACTATATCAATGGGATTCTCTTCACCTTGAACATCAATGGTCATATCAGCCCCAATCCTCTTTGCGATGTCAAACCGCCACTGATCTGAAGATACGCCAGTCACTATGACCTTTCCAGCACCCATTGCTTTTGCTACTTGGGTTGCCATCAGTCCCATGGTACCAGGACCTTGCACAACAACCACATCGCCTGGACAGATAGGTGTCTTATCGATAACAGAATGAACTACACAGGCCATTGGTTCCGCAAGTGCAGCTTCTTCCATTGATACTTCTTTTGGTACTTGATGTATAATAAAATCTGGAACAACAAGATACTTTGCAAATGCGCCGTTAGCTCTTGATGTGCCTAGGATTCTCTTGTTTTCAGAAGTACAACGATTCATGTGACCTGTCTTGCATTGATGACATTTACCACAATATGCAGTAGCAGGAGAAACGACTGAGTCACCAACTTTCACAGAGGTCACATCGGATCCAACATCAACAACAGCGCCAGAGTATTCATGACCTAAAACTACCGGGGGAGTATAGAATGCTTGGTCATGTTTGATATGGATGTCTGTGCCACAGAGGCCCGCAGCTGCAACTTCTATTAGGACCTCATCTCTTTTTGGTTTTGGAACTTCCATCTCTCTGAGTTCCAAGTTACCGACACCCCGGGCAGTCTTCATCAGTCCTCTCAAATTATTGACCTCTAACGTTCGATGTCTGACACTCAATAGAATCTTGTGGTAGTGATTGGAGACCTATTCCTCAGTCAGTCGTGCGTCAATGAGTTGAAAAAATCTGTAGTTTCATCTCCTTGGTCCAATGAACGAACCCTAAAACCAGTACTCAACTCTCCACGTATTTTGCTTGCAGTCTGAGCTCCAACAAATCTCTTGCGTACATTTGCTTCCTTTCCCAACCATATGTAGACATTCTTGTTTGTGTTATCGACGATGCAAAATACTCTGTCTGGTAACAAGCTTTCTCTATTGATATTTACAGAGAGTGTTGTACCATCCTCTTGCATCTCGAGCGCATCGACCATTGGGTTTTCCTCGGCGGGTGGGCAGCGCAAGTCTACATATGTAGCGTTTATACTAATGAAAAAGCTTCCTCATATTTGGATATATATGACACTCTGATGTCCTCAAGAACTTTCAACATTGAGGTTTCTTGGTATGAACTGCCTGTGAAGAAATACTAGAAACTAGACACGTTCGAATGAGGCTTTTAGAGTGCCTCCACAATAATTGCATTTTGCCTCAAGGGGACCTGTCCAGTCGATACCTTCATGGCTTGTTGCTGCTCCACAAGAGGGACACCTGTCTGGAAGTCTAACAGTTCTAATCTCAGAACCATCAGATCGAGTTTCACCTCGATATCGCTCAGGAATCACGAAGGATGGTGCCTCAATCGTAAAGCCACGAGCAACACTGGAAGCTACTGACGACCCAGCTCTACACACAGTAACTATAACGATAACTACTATGATTATAATGAAAATTGGAATTATCATAAACAAAATTCCGAAAGTACCAAAAATGTTACCGAACATATCCCAGAAATCAAACAAACAACTTTCTCCTCTCTTTAGTTCTTTCAAATCTTGACGTGAAATCAAGCCTTTTACTTTTTGTGGAAGTATAGAAATTTTACACTAACAAAAAAGCATCATTAACCACCTTCGGAAATTATAAAAGATTGACGAGATTGCAGGCCATCATAGAATTAGTTGGAGGCTAAATAACAAATGCAGATTCCATCGTTCCTGTTAAGGAAGCTATACATTAAAGGAAGCCTCGAAAACGTCGAGGACGGCTTTTCGTTTAAACTCAAAAACTCATTATCACCTGGTACTACAACAGCTGTAGCACCAATCAAGGTGAATGGTAATGAGTATCCACTAGACTCCACGATTATCAGATCAGTAGATGGTGAAGTCAAAGGGTCTGAAATTAGTGAAGCTAACTCATTCCCAATCAAAGTTGGTGTTGAAATAGAGATACACATCAAGGGAGATGCACTTCCTGAGGGGGAGCATACTATAGACATCTCACTCAAGACAAAAGAAGCCGGTACTCTAGCTTTTGATGTAAAAGACTCGATTTAGAATTAATCAAGGCAGAGGGCAAGAAGCCTTCTGCATTCATTTCTAGTGTAGATTAGTTCAATCCAGTGATGAGTAGAGATAGGAGAAACAGGATTGGTGTAACAAAGAGCATAAAGAAGACAAGAGCATCACCAACTTTTTTCCATCTGCCTTTGCTGAAAGGGCAGGTTGCAGCTTCAGAGGGTATGCTCGAGAGTAGTACAGTAGTTTTAGGAGTTTCATCACCAGTCATAATATCTCTTGGGTTCATACAGCGACCTTCTTATGACCATACTGTTATGGACAGATATCTCCACAATAGTTTTCAATGAACAGCACCTATTTTCGATAGGTGGAAGGTTGTGTACGTCAAAATAAGGCAGGATGGAGCCCTTGGTATTGGCCGCGGAACCGAGGGTGACGCAGAGATTACCATGGGTTATGGAGAGGCACATATGGTAGCCGCAGCCCTAGAAAAACTTGCACAAACAGCTCGCAGCTATAAGCAAGAATATCTCAAGACAACTGATGTTGGTGGAGGTAACAAAATCACCTTTGATCGTGCTGATGATGGTACAATCACGATTTTGGGGGATAGGCAATCATACATCTGCACTGAATCTGAAATAAGGCAATTAGCAGAGAAGCTGAAGCACTTGCCACCCGTTGAGGTTGCACCACCCTCAGATTATGTCAAAAAGATAACGCCCTCAGATGGCATGTGTCTTGTGGTTACTAATGGAGGAAATTCAATAAAGTTGCGACTTCCAGAGGCTGCGATAATCAAGACTTCAATCAAGAGTAGTCTTGATTCTAGGTTCTTTGATGAAACGGTTACTGTGGGTCAAAGAAAGATAACAGTAAGCAGAAGCAGTGACCTGAAATGGCAACTGAGTGGAGAAGACACAACTGTAAGATTCACCGCATATGAGATCGAAGCACTGGTTGCCGGTCTGCATAATGGCATCCTTGATGTTCTTATGGATGTCGTGAAAGGATTTGGTGCAGATGATGTTTCAGATATCAGGGTTAAAAGCCAACTTAAGCGAGTTGAGCAGGATGCAACAGATATCTTTGGTGAAGACAAAAATGCAAAAGGCCTAGTAAGAGATATCGCCAAAAGGGCAAAGAAAATAATTGGGATAGATGAGTTTGCTGATGAGCGCGCAAACAAATTCATAGACATGTGCAACCATGTTTACGCTAATATGAACACGGACTACATAGAGCCTCTTTTCAATCTCTTTTCTAAGGTATTTGTTGCTCAGGCATAAGAATGAGATTTAGTGTTCATCTTCGATAAGCTCCACAACATAGTGATCCTTAGTGAAGAGGAAGCATATCTTTCGATTACCAAATAGTGGTGCTTCAACGGGATTTGCAATCACAATGGCACCATTCTTTCGGGCCTTCTTCTTAGCATCTTCAATATCTGGAACTGAATAACATAAATGATAGAGTGCTTGCCGCTTCTTCAAAAGTTCTGTTACTGGTGAGTCCTCAGTAAGCGGAGAAATCAATTCAATCTTAACGGGATCATCTTCAGAAGTGCCCATTAACACAACACGCACTTTCTGAGTGACATCATCAACTATGGAACCTAATTGTTTGTAGCCAAATAGTGCTTCATGGTTCTTGATTCCCTCTTCTATATCTCTGACAATTATACCAACATGACTTAGTTGCATTGACTCACCTGATTGTTGATTCTTTAATAGTCCGCATAAGTGTTATCATGCAAACAGGATGAAATATCTCTTGTCGCAATCCTTTTGAAAGGAACTCCGTAGCAACAATGCGTCTTTTCAATGGTGGAGATTGTGTCAAGCTACATAGGACAACTTGGAAAAAAGTGGGGTATCAGAGCCCCAAGGCAATTATATCATATGCTACAACTCCACCGAACTGCATTCAATACTATTCTCGATAATATGTTTGCTACTCTTGATGAAGTGAATGGTCGATTCGCATTTCCAACAATCGCCGCGATAGCTAAGATGAAACCAGAACTGGTTCAAATGATTGTGAGAGAGGGACATGAGGTCGCAAGTCATGGATATAATCATGTGAGATATCCTACAATCTCTGCCCAAGCTAGGAAAGAGGATTTACTGCT
>PJET01000139.1 GCA_002825515.1 Candidatus Thorarchaeota archaeon MP11T_1
ATCTAATCGAGCCAGCTCAGAGGGAGCAGTATCCTTGGCTTTTAGCCAAACTCGAGGTTCCTCTTTTTTTGTGCTAGTACAGATAATCTTGTTATCAGACCAGAGACTAGTAAGATCGGATTTATGAAGTTGCCAACTCGAGGTTTCATGAGTGTCTTTCTGAATTGAAACAAGTCTTCCATCACTTGCTCCCACATAGAAATAATCACCATGAAGTGTCGATGTTAGAGCATTATAACTTAATTCAAACCAACCAGTCATTCCCCAGGTTTCTTTCTTCCACACATAGACTCTACGTTCACATGTTGCAAAAACCTGAGTATCATCCACATCAACAATTAAAGGTGGAGTATCTGTTTCTCCTAGCTCAGCCACCAGTTGCCAATCAGTTTTGGACCAGACTCGAATTCTTTGGTCTTTGCAAGCAGCATAGAGAAATGACTCATCATATGTAAGGTCAACTGCAGGTGCCTCTAGTAGGATAACTTTTTCATAACTTACAGGCACAGAGTCATTTGAGCCTAAGGAGCTTTTATCCATAATGTCTCCCCTTGAGATTCTGCAAGTACCATTCCGAATTTTGGAGTGCTTAAGGGTGTTTCTTTCGGGGTTAAAATTGAGTTAGAACACGTGAAACAGTGATTTACAGTGTCTTAATACATAGTAAAATCGTTGAAAAGGGAGGACCCACACAGAAAGAACTTAAGACATCCACAATGAAGGATAGCCATATTAGACGGAGGCAGGCATCTTGGATACCAGCGGATGGAGACGAGAATTAGATAAACTCGCCGAACTAAAAGGAATCCTAGTTTCGGTAAATCCTGCGATGGAAGAACAGGCAGACCGTCAGGTTCGTCAACTCTATGACATCTTCGCAAACTTGACGAAATTAGATAACGATCTTGCCACAGCGGGATTTATGAAAAAAAGGAAGTTTCAGACTCAGGTGGATAAGACAGCTAGTGACTTGGAAACAGATTTCATGAGAGTGACTCGTGATTTTGCAGAATACTTCCGTAAGGAACTAAAGGACACACTTGCTATTGCACCAAAAATCCAGTCAATCAAGCCAGCAGAGGTAAAAGGAATATCAACACTTAATTTTCCAGGCATTGGTGCTGGAGACCTTAAGGATTTTGAAAAGCTTCATGAGTTTGCAAAAGTGTTCTCCAAGCTATACTTGGTTATCCATGAAGATGTTGCTCGAGAAGTCAAATCAGTCCTAGATGAGAACAAAGCCACGGTAGAAACTTATGAACGGCACATCACGATCGACAAAAGTGAAGTTGCAACCACAGTATCAAACAATGAGGTTTCAGGCCTCTCGCTCCGCGATCTTATCATTCTGAATGACAAACTTCAGACTGATAGAGAGTTTTTGGATGGCAGGAAGGATGAAGTAAGCAAGTTACTCAGTACTTCTCTTGTTGGCTCGACCGAGTCCCTTCAAGCATCTGTAGAAACTGCTGCTAAATTAGGCTTGGAATTACCCATGGAATTCTCAAAGGAGCTCAGATTGATTGCGAGAGATGCTGCTAAAGCAGACACTTTGACATCCCTAGTGGCTCTAGAGAATCAGCTCCATTCGGCTCAGGTGAAAATGGCTAATGCACTCCGTGATAAGATCATTAACATAAAGCATGAAGTAACAACCAAAATTGTAGAGGGAGGAATCCCGACTACAGCAGAGGTGATCCCGACTCCACCTAATGTAAGTATAGAAGGAGATAACGTTGTATCCTTACTTTCTAGTTACCAGCGAATGGTGGAATGGGAAGGACAAGTTAAGATTGCACTCAAAGAACGTTTGTTCGAACTACTCGATGATGTTGAGAAGGCTACTGAAGCACCAGACGACGCAGGAGTAAAAGATGTCGTTGCTGTCCGTCAATTCATTGCAGATTCAAAGAAATCTTTGAAAACAGCAGAAATTAACGATATGGTCAGAATCTATCTCCAAGCAAAGTCAATGGACGACGAATATCGAAAGAATATCACTGATAGTATTCGCGGTTATTTGGCAAAATTCAATGAGCTAGCAACATCAGCAGATAGAGTTTTGGACCATGCTCAATTGAGTAAGAAGGCTCCAAAGGTAGAAGAACTTGAGGGTGGAATTGTCTACTTGCTTGGTTCACTCACAAGTCTTCGAGGTGCAGTCGAGAGTGGTGTAGCAACATTTCGAGAAGCCTGTCAGCAGGAGATTGATGCTATTGTCCATGACCTACAGACGGTGAAACCAGCCTATGCAGAGATTTTCATGCCAATTATCGTAGAACTCGATGAAGGAGCAACACGTATACAAGGCTTGGATGATTTTGCTGAAATCAAATCTGAAATGCGGTCTATCAAAGATGGCATTCTTGTCAAAGCTCAAGATGCTCTTGAGAACCTCAGATACAGACTTGGTGTCAAGATCAGACTGGCTGCAGCTAAACTGATGGGCGCAGGCGTGGGAATTCCACCTGAAGCACAGGAAGCAATCAGTGAGTTGAACAATGTTGGAGTTGCAGCTGACACAGTATTCAGCCTCCCAGCAATTGCACGAAAAATGGTCGAGATATATGAAAAGAAAATCCAAGACAAGATTATTGAAAAGCTTGGAACGGAGGTTGAGTCTCTCTCTACTAGCTTGGAGAGAGCAAGCAGCATTGGAGTGAAACTTAACAAAGAACTGAAGATGCTCAATGACCTTAAGAGTAATCCTCCATCTGAACTTGAAGAAGCAGCGGATGCATTTGATCAACTACAGAATCTTACTACCTCACCGAATGTTCACAAAAAGATTAGAGACCGCGTAGATGAAGCGTATGTGCAGATTAAGGGAGCGCTTTCACTTTTCGAACAGCAGGGAATGTCTGATTTTGTAGAACGGTTGAAAGTTCTCATTGAAAAAGTTCCATCTCAACTGGAAAAGGAGTCACCCCATGTCAACGAAGCACTGGACGTCTGTCTAACTCTATCGAATATTCAGGAAGAAATGCTCCAGATGATAAAGAGCATAGCTGGCAAGAGTGGTGAGTCTCATGTGGAGGAGTTGAAGACAAAGAGTCAGTATTATTCCACGATCGAACGAGTTATCGCAAAACATCCTGATGATTTCAGCAAGATTGTTTTTGATATCAAGAAAATGGAAACACTTGAAGGAAGTCTCATTGAAGCGTTAGATCTAGATGATGCAATTACTAGCTTCCACGAATTGGAGGAATTACGAAGTCAGTGGTTGGATAAGGCTGTTGCAATGGATGACTGGCACAAGTCTCTTAGGATGTTCATGACTGGATTCAGTCCTGCAGCAAAACAAGATGAACGCGATAAGTTCATTGAAGATGCAATTAGGAAGGTAAAGGAAACCTATAGCCGAGAAGATATCAGTTCATACCTTAGCTGGGCAATTAAAGAGAGTGCTCAGGCTTTAGTCGATTCAAGAAAGAAATAGGAGAAAAAAAACCAATGTTTGGAAGCAGTCCACCGAAAAAACCTGTTGAAATTGATGATACAACAAAAGCAGCTGAAGTCTTCGCCATTGGAATTGGTGAATGTGGCTCAAACATTGTAGGGTCATATCTGCAAACAAGCAGAGACAAGAGACTACCATCCAGAGTCAGGGGCTATTTGTTGATAAACACAGACAGAGCTGACCTAACTAAAGTTCGCCAAAAGTATGGAATTCCAAAAGAGAACACACTTCTTTATGGAGCTTCGGAAATTGGTGTGGGTGGTCGATTTATGGACGGGTACAATTCGATCATGGAGTCCAAGGATATCATCTTTGATCAGCTTGGAAATCTCGGATTCGAAGGAGTTTCAGGTTTCTGTATCTTCACAAGTCTTGGTGGTGGTACTGGATGTGGAGGTACACCTGCATTAATCGAGCTACTGAAACAGAGATTCCAGGAGGAGGAAGGACGTCGAATCTTCGTCTATGTTGTTGGAATCCTTCCATTTGAGGGTCAATCAAGTGAGGCGTTAAACTCAATCTGGGCGGTTTCAAAATTACTACGTGCGCAGCTTCAAGAACGAGGTGCAGATCTCACAATCCTGCTTTCTAATAGAACGATGCTGAAGCGAATTCTCCAGTGGAGAAAAGGAGATACTGTCGATTATCTCCGGAAGGAACTTGAAGTTGACATAGCTGATATTGACTCGATTGAAACCATGGTACCTTCAACTTTGGATGAGAGTTCTGATTTAGAGGCTAGAACTGAGCAAGCATTTGTAGAGCTTGTCAACCCCCTGGCTCTAGATGTTGTAGAGGCTATGCTTTCTCCTGGTGTTTGGGAGAAATCAAAGGACGTTTTCCCAACAACTGACCTTGCAGACTATGCAAGAAAACTAGACCCTGTTGTGGTTCCCGCGCTCTATACAGACATTGGTCTGATTCCTGACGCTGGCAGTATGCCAAAACAGCTAAAAACTATGATCGACTATGCTGTGATGGAATGTTCCTATGCCGATGTTGGTGAAGAGCCAAATGCAGAGAGTGTGTACTATGTCCTATCTGGACCTAGGCACATTGCGAAGGCAGAATTTGGTATGCATGTGAAAGAAGCATTAGACAAGTTCATTGCACCCGGGGCAGCAATAACCCCTTGCTATGTGCAATATCATGAGGAAGACCCAAGGACAAACTTACTTCTTCTGCTTGGGCTACCTAAGATCCCTGAACTAGTCCAAATTATAAACGAAGCAACACAACTGGTCAATCTACACAGTGGAGCCTCACCCCTCAAACAGGGGTGGTTCATGAGATCGAAAGGTACAACTCGAAAAGAGCTGGTTGATGCAATAAACGACTTTCGTGAGTTATTCAGCTACTACATGACTCCAGGTGACACAATGGAATAGAACTGGTGGTGACAGAATGTCTGACTCCTCATCATTCCAATATGAAGACCTCATAGATAGACTTCTTCTTATTGTCACCTTGAATTCAACACTCATTCACTTTCTTCTGAGCACTCAGGTTGAAGAAACTCTAGATCCTGATAGAGTTGACTCTTTGACTCAAGGGCTCTTGAGAACACGCAAATGGATGGAGGAAGCTACCACAATGAAGGGGATTCCGCCATCCACACAGAATATCATGAGTCTAATCGTGAAACGCCTCTCACAGATTGAGAGTCTTCTACCCAAATTATCGAATAAGGCCAGACAAATGGAATCTGGGACTGCTACACAAGAGATACTTTCTCTGCTTGAAGGGAGTGAGGTTCCAGCAGGACAGACAGCACCTACTGGAGGACCAGGAGCAGGACCTTCTGATAGTGAATTGGTCCCATTAGTGGGCGAGGAGCAACCAAAACCTGTCGAACCATTTCGCAAAGTCGATGTTGAAGATGACATGTTTGGTCTCATTGGTCAGAGCCAGAGATTAATCCAGCAATATTCGAAAAGATGTCATATTCTCCTTCCGACTTTTTGGCTTGAATCTCTGAGAGAGATTCATCGATATAGATCTGACTCACCCTATTTTGGAGACGTTGTTGAGCTTCCGGCTCGAGTCTTGGTCAAAATAGCCAAAGGACTACTAACAGAAGCTCCAGGCGCAAGATTATTGCAGGATCTAATGAAACATCGTCAGCAAGAGAACTATCTGAATGGTTCCGAGATGGAACGAGTTGAAAGAGCAGTATCCAAATATTTCCAAGGGGTAGAACCGGTTCTCAAAGAGAACGAGCTTGATGTGAAAGAAAAAATCCTTGAAGCTCAAACGGCATTCGATGGTTTTGGGTGGGGTGGACCTGAACTCGAAAAACGCATCATTAAGAGACTGAATCAAGAGGTTGAGGAAGCTATTCAAAATGCTGAGTCTGGTTCTGATCCTGCACGCCAGGTCATTTATGCGGAAATAGCGAAGCTACTTAGCAAACTTCAGCATGCCATTTTAGCTGAATCGAGGCCAAGAGAGATTCTAGCTCAGATGAAACCCTGAATCATCAGGACAGTAGAATTCAACACATTGGCATACATAGCCCATATAAGGGATATTGGCAACTCAGATTAAAGACATACGAGGGTGAGAGATGACTGCTCTAAAGACGATGCTTAATCCTAAAGTGACTGCAGTAGTTGGTGTTTCCACATCCAATCCCTTCAGTCCTGGCAATGTGATTTTTCGAAAACTTGCATTTGAGAATGGTCTTCCAACGTATCCTATTAATCCGAAAGGAGGAACTGTTGAAGGAGTAGCAGTCCATAAATCAATCACTGAAGCTCCTGATGACATCGAATTAGCGGTGATTTCAGTTCAAGCAAAATATGTTGCAGGAGTATTAACTGAGTGCGGGGAGAAAAATATCAAATCTGTTATCGTTGTGTCTGGCGGCTTTAGTGAGGTTGGAGAAACAGGTGCTAGTCTTCAATCTGAGATTGTTAAAATTGCAAACAAATATGGAATCTCAATGGTTGGACCAAATTGCATCGGAGTTTTTGTACCAGATATTCTTGATACTTTCTTCTTACCCTCAGAACGAGTAGCCAGACCCAGAAAAGGATGTGTAGCAATTATTTCACAGAGCGGAGGGTGGCTAATAGAAAGACTAGAAGAATTTGCGGGGAGAGATGTCGGGATAGCTGCAGCTATATCAATAGGCAATGCAGCGCAGACTAAAGTGACTGATTTCGTTGAATATTTTGGCAAAGAGGCTAATGTAGACGTTATTCTTGCTTACATCGAAGGATTTGTTGAAGGAGAAGGAAGACAATTCGTCGAAACTTGTAAGAAGATAGTACCAAAGAAACCAGTAATCGTCCTCAAAGGCGGAGAGTCAGAAGCAGGCCATCGCGCAACTCAAAGTCATACGTCATCACTAGCAGGAGACCATGCTGTGACTAATGCCGCTTTCAATCAGTATGGGATCATTCATGCATTAGATGAAGATGAGGTGATGGCGTATGCAAAAGTTTTCTCTTTCAAACCGAAGAAAATGCAAGGACCCAGAGTTGGGACATTAACTGTCAGCGGTGGACATGGAGTCATCGCCAGTGATGAAGCGTCACAATATGGTCTCTTAATGCCATTATTCAGTAAGGAGCAGCAAGAATCCATGCGAAAAGCAATGACTCCAGCTTACCAGAATATTGCATCATTTCGTAATCCCTGCGACTTGACTGGAAGTGCATCAGATATTGATTATGAACGAGTTCTTGATAAGATGCTTGAATTCAAAAACATTGACGCAGCTCTTTTGCTCCTCCTACCATATGCTCCTGGAATTTCTCTTCAGATAGGAGCTCGCGTAGCTAATATTGCCAAAAGACACAACAAGACTGTGATTGCATACGTTCCAGATTTGGACAAGTATGAAGTTATTATTCGTGGATTCGAGTTGAATGGGATTGCAGTTGGTGACACCATTGAGGAAGCAGTCCAAATGCTAAATGGAATTCAAATACGTTCCAAATACCTCAGACGAATAGGGATGACCTAGCCTAGATTCCACGGGCAACTTTTTGATAATCAATACCAAGCGATTTCAGAGACTCAACAAGTTTACCACTCAGTATTAGCTGTTTTGAGGACAAATCCTCAACCTTTTGAGATCCTGTAAGGTACATGGCGACTGCAAGTCCTTCAAGAAACCGCTCAAGCTCAACAACAACATCCAATGATGAACCATGTACTGCTTGTCGAAGAAGAGGCTGAGCAATACCAGCAGCAGTTGATCCAAGAGCTAGCGCTTTCGCAATATCGAGACCGCTCCTAATTCCCCCCGTGGCAATTACGTCTAGTTCGGTAGAATCTAAGACCATCAACACACTCAAAGCTGTAGGAATACCCCAATCCCAAAACTCAAGACCTAGCTGAGCTTTGAGGTCGTCATCTTCTTTCTGGGCACGAAAGTACTCAACTCCAGCCCAACTGGTACCTCCAACGCCTCCAACATCAATTCCCGCAACACCGACTTCTTCTAATCGTTTTGCTACATCACTAGATATTCCAGCACCGGTTTCTTTGATAATGACAGGAATATCAACTGAATCAACTATAGTAGCGATGCTTTCCAAGGCACCAACTGAGTTGCAGTCACCCTCAGGTTGTATAGCTTCCTGGAGTGGGTTAAGATGAATCGCTAGGATGTCTGCATCAATCATCCTCACTGCTTCAGGAGCGTCATCAACATGTGTAGCTCCAATGTTAGCTATCACTGGAACCGAAGGTGCAGATTCTCTGACGATTGTGAAAGTGTCAGCTAGTGATGGATCTTCCACAGCTGCTCTCTGACTACCTACACCAATAGGCAGTCCTAGTTCTTCCGCAGCACTCGCTAGTCGTTGGTTTATGCTTTTTGCCTTAGGATGTCCACCTGTCATTGCTGCAATGACCAATGGTGCATTAGCTCGTAAACCAAAGAAGTTGGTAGTGAGGTCGATACTGTCTTTATCTATCTCAGGTAGTGCATTATGAACGAATTCAATATCCTCGAACATGGTAGACCGTTGACACTGAACCTCTTCATCAAGACATATCTCGATATGCTCAATTTTTCTTCTCCTAGTCAATGATGCTTCTGATGCATCATCTTCTATTCCAGATTCATCTAGTGGTCTACCTTCGACCATCACAGTACCTCCGACAATAAGATGAGTAAGTACATGTACTGATAGGAGTTGTGGTCGCATTATGATTTTAAAATCTCGTTCTGTTGCGTTATGCGAAGACTTTATTCTATGACTAAACTCTCCTACAGTACAGTGTGACGTTTATGGCAAACGAGGAAAAGTACAGAGTTGAAACTCCAGAAGAGGAAGAAAAACCAGAAGAGAAGAAAGGTCTTCTGAAACCACTTCCAACAAGAGAAGAACCTCAGTACATCGATAAGGATGGGAGACCTCAGCCAATCGTCAAGGTATTAGGAGTATCAATGCCTGAAAAAAGAAAAGACCTCCTTATGATGACTTTAATTCCTGCGTTAGTTGGACTGATTGACACGACAATTTACTCTTTCATAATCACGGGAACATTTGAGAGTTCAGCCACATACTTATTTTTCGTCCCAATTATCGTTGCCATTCCCATTGGATTGACAGCTGCTGAAGCTGGAAGAGCTCTTGTTTCAAGCCTCTTTGGTGCGATCTTTTTCATGATATTCTTCATTATATTCCTTGCATCACCAGGTCTATATGTACCAGAACTCGGAATTGGTTCTTTCTTGTTGAGTGCACTTACTTTGTCGATTGCATACTTCATTTTAATAATAGTTTCAACATTTCTAGGGACGGTTTTTGGGGTCATTATTCGAGAATTCTTTTGATGTAGATTGAATTTGCGAGAGAATTGAAAACTCAAAGTTCTATAGCTAGGAAGAGCAAAAATATGGGCTGATTCCGTTAGTGACAGATTATATTAGTAGCATTATTCTTGGATAGTTCGCATGAAGCGGATTGGTGTCCTCATCAGTGGACGTGGAACAAATCTTCAAGCACTTATTGATGCTCAATTACATGGAGAACTTGGTGGAGAGATAGTTGTTGTAGTGAGCAATAAATCCAAAGCCGTAGGTATCAAGCGAGCTCAGACAGCTGGGATTCCGACTGAAATTGTAACCAAGAAGTCGTATCAAAGTAGAGTTGAGTTCGACAGCAATCTCCTACAAGTTCTTAGAAAATATGGTGTTGATCTTGTAGTGCTTGCAGGATTTATGAGAATTCTTAGTGATGATTTCATAAATGCATATCCGAACAGAATAATCAATGTTCATCCTTCAATCCTCCCAACTTTCAAAGGTGTAAAAGCTCAATGGCAAGCAGTCAATCATGGAGTTAAGGTATCAGGTTGTACCACGCATTTTGTGACTAATGAAATGGACAACGGACCAATAATTCTACAAAAATCAGTTCCAGTATTTGAAAACGATGATGGTGAAGCGCTTGCGAACAGGATTCTACCTCAAGAACACATTATTCTAGTGCAATCAGTACGTCTTTTTTGTGAAGGACGCCTTGAAGTTGAAGGGAGAAGAGTAATTATCAAAGATAGGTGAGTAATACAATGTGCGGAGTGTTGGGAATTTTGGGGGATTATTCTTTGAAAATGGCAAGAGACCTTTTGCTTCTACTGACGCATCGAGGCCAAGACGCTTCAGGACTCTTGTGGGTAAATGATGGGGAAACTGCTATTTCAAGGGCAATGGGAAGTCCAGACAGGATTAATATCGAAGAACAAAACAGCAAATTCATTTTGGGTTGTACAAGATACCCAACTATTGGTCGTCGTGTTGCGTCGGAAGAAGAACTAGATTCATTTGTAGGACCTTTTAGTTCTGGGATTGTATCTCTAACGCATAATGGTAACGTGACCAATATTAACACTCTCTCGTCGAAAAACTATGATTGTGACACTGAATTTCTTGTCGAACGCATTGCGTGTAATATTGATGCTTCTGAAGGAAATCTACCCAAAGCATTCAAAAAACTTGAATCCGAGGTCGATGGAGCATTTAGTTTAGTTGGGATTGTAAATGACAAACTATTTGCTTATAGAGATAGTAGAGGGTTCAAACCACTTGTTTTCGGTAGAAGCAACGACACAACAATGGTCGCATCAGAGAGTACTGTTCTAGATATGGCGGGAGTTCAATTAGAACGTGATGTCTATCCAGGCGAGCTGCTCATCTTTGATAAAGGGGGAGTGATGGAATCATATTCGATTTCACAGAATGCGTTGCACTCTCACTGTTTCTTTGAGTATGTATACTTTGCACATCCAGCTGCCATGATAGAAAATCAGCTTGTTTACGATGTAAGATTCAGACTGGGCAGAGCACTTGCACAAGCTTTCAACAAGATGAATCATAGCCCTCCTGACTATGTTGTACCAGTACCGGATACGAGTAGACCAGCCGCTCAAGCAATGGCAGAATCATTACAAGTGCCTATTAGAGAAATTATTCTCAAGAACCGATACCTGGGTCGTACTTTCATAATGAGGACTCAAGAAGAAAGAGACTCGATGGCTCGAAACAAGTACATCTATCTTGATGATAAAATCAAAGGAAAGAACATACTTGTTGTTGATGACAGTATTGTACGGGGGACCACAGCAAGAATGATTGTTGACGATCTAAAGAGAAGAGGTGCATCAAAGGTCTACTTCGCTGTGACATGTCCACCACAGAGTCATCCATGCTATTATGGCATTGATATTGCGACTGATCGTGAATTAATAGCATCTACAGCAAATATTGAGGAGATTGCTGATTTTGTTCAAGCTGATGCATTGGTCTATCAAGAAACTGCTACACTTGAGAATGCTATTGGTCTCAAAGATCTATGTTTGGCATGTTTAGATGGAAAATATCCAACAGAGTATGCGCAGAGAATCCGTGATAAGGTTCAAGAACTAGAAACAGTAACATATGGAAGAGACTATGAGAGGGATTTGTAGGAATGAAGATTGGAACCATCGCAAGTCATAGCGCCCTGAACATAATTTCAGGAGCGAAAGCCGAGGGGTTTCAAACAGAACTATACTGTCCACCTGAACGCATAGATTTCTACAAATCATTTGGTCTGGAAAATTCAATTGTTGAAATTGAGTCCTTTGATCAGATACTAGAAATGAATCTCTCAGATGTTGTATTAATTCCACATGGTTCATTCGTGGCTTATATCGGTGCTCAGAAAATACTTGATTCAGATTTGAAATTATTTGGAAATAAAGAGCTGTTAAAATGGGAAGAGAATCGCAAGCTGAAATCGAAATTAATGAAAGAAGCAGGATTCATGCTTCCAAGAGAATATTCATCATTAGAGGAGATTGACGGCCCAGTAATTGCCAAAACTCATGGTGCAGCAGGTGGTGAGGGCTATTTCATCGCAAAGAATGGCGATGAGATCAAAAAGAGTATGGATCCATCAATCCAATACTCGTTTCAAGAGTATATTGTTGGAACAAAAGTGTTTGTCACATATTTCAACTCAATAGCAAAGAAAAGAACAGAGGTCTTTGGGGCAGACATTAGATATGAAACAGATGCTGATGCTAATGTTCGATTTGACAACCAACCGAGTTTTATTGTAGTCGGTAATTTGCCTTTGGTCTTAAGAGAATCAACTCTAGTAAAATATTATGACATGGGCGTCGCTTTCGTAAAGGCATTTCATAGTCTTTCTAAGCAATCTATACCTGGACCATTCTGCATTGAAACAATTATTGACAATAGGCAGAGAATCTACAGCTTTGAATTCAGTGGGAGGATAGTCGCCGGAACAAATGTGTGGATACCCTCCTCACCATATTCGTATCTCCAATTCGGAGAACCTGTTTGGATGGGCAGAAGGATTGCGATTGAAATTCGTGAACTAATTGAGCAAAATAGACTTGATGAGGCATTAAAATGAAGGAAGTGAGATAGATGAAACTACCCACAATTGGTATGATTGGTTCACACAGTGCTGAAGAGATTGGAATAGCCGCAAAGGCAAATGGCTTTCGTACAGCTATAGTATGTGAGAAAGGTAGAGAACATCTGTATACTCACTACAATGAGCATCTCTATGATGAATTTATTATTCTTGACAGATTTAGGGATATAATTCAAGATGACATTCAAAAGAAGTTAGAGGAGCTGGATACTCTCTGGATACCAAATAGGTCGTTCTCTGTTTATGTGGGATATAATGAAATTGAAAATGATTTTAGAATACCCCTGTATGGAAATCGGTATTTATTGAGAGTTGAAGAAAGAGGCTTTCCAAAGGATCAATACTGGCTTCTAAAAGAATCAGGCATCAGAACACCAAAATCATTCACTCCAGATTCAATTGATAGACTAGTAATTATCAAAGTCCAACAAAAAGACAATCCACTTGAACGAGCTTTCTTCTTTGCATCTTCATCAGCTGACTATGAAACCGAGAGTCGTTCACTACTCAAAGAAGGAATAATCTCAGAGGAGGACCTGAGGAAAGCAACTATCGAGGAATTTGTGCTTGCACCCCGTTTCAATGCTAATTTTCAAGCATATGGTATGAGTCATTATTTTGGTGACCTAGATTTAGTCGGTTTTGATGATCGCATCCAGACCAATATCTCGGGGTTACTCAATCTACCAGCTAAGGAGCAGTTGAAAATCAAGATTTCGATATTGAATGAAGAAGTTGGCCACAAAGGAGTCACTATGAGAGAAAGTAAGAAGCCACTTGTGTACAAAACCGCAGAGTTGCTACTAAAGGGAATAGAGCAACATTTTCCGCCCAAGATGATAGGTCTCTTCTCTCTTCAAGGTGCAATTACAGAAGCTTCAGAATTTATTGTCTTTGACCTAAGTCCAAGAGTGCCAGGAGCACCTTGTGTAGGACCAACAAGTCCTGAGATGAGAAGATTATCTATCAAATTCAAAGTTGATATTCAAAGCCCACTAGACCTCTGCATGATAGATATCAAAGCCGCTGTGGAAGAAAATAATCTAGATGAGGTGTCAACATGAATTTATTTAATCCACCTACATGGATAATAGAATCAAGGAGAGGAAATCATGGATTTAATTCATGAAGGAAAAGTGAAGAGAGTATATCAAGATCCTAAATCACGTGATAACGTGATAATTGAATTCATGGATGTAGTCACAGCACTTGATGGAAAAAAGCGAGAAGAGGTTGAAGGCAAAGGGGATCTTGCTTGTAACACTACTGAATTTCTTCTTGGCTACCTTGAGGGCAAAGGTATAGACACACATTTTCTGAAAAAGCTTGATGGTCCTAGATTACTATGTAGAAAAACGGAGATTTATCCTATTGAGGTTGTATGCCGCAATATTGCAGCAGGTTCATTCTGTCGTCGATATGGGGTGAAAAAGGGAAAGGTTTTGGAGATTCCTATTATTGAATTCTTTCTGAAAGATGATGAACTGCATGATCCATTGATTACGGATAATGCAATTATTGGTTTGAATCTCATCACTAACGAAATACTGCAATTCGTTCAATCAGTGACACATTCTGCAAACTATTACCTTACTGAGTTGTTGAAACAACGAAACCTTACTCTGGTAGATTTCAAACTCGAGTTTGGATACACAAAGGATAGGCACATAGTTCTAGCTGATGAACTCTCAGGGGATACGATGAGAATCTGGGGAAAAAATCAAGTCTCGATGGATAAGGATGTGTTTAGGGAGGATAAAGGAGATCTCTCCAAAGTCTATACGACACTTATGAACGAACTAACCCAAACAAAACCTGAGGAAGTGAGAAATCGGAGAGAGATAGTGCAGGTATTAGTAAATCCGAAGGATGGGATTAAGAATCCTCCAGGTGACGTAACTAAGAAAGCATTAGTTAGATTAGGTTTCGGAGAAGCTGATGATGTTAGAGTTGGGAAGATTTTCAATATCTATCTTAGAAAACCCGTGACGTCGGAAGTTCTCAATCATCTCAAAATCATGAACATCAAACTCCTCTCCAATCCAATTTCCGAAAAACAAGAGGTGAGCTTCAGATAGTGTCAATCGCGGTGATTCGGTTTCCTGGCACTAACAATGAGAACGATGTTCTACGAGCACTCGGACAGATTCCAGAAGCGAAACCGTACCTTGTTCCTAGCAGAAAAGGACTTGCAGGATTGAAGGATGCCGATGGTGTTGTTATTCCTGGAGGTTTTTCATATGGAGATTACTTACGAGCAGGAGCAGTAGCGTCAGTAGAGGTCATTACTGAAGGTATTAGAGATCTTGCAGAAGATGGGAAACCTATTCTTGGTATCTGCAATGGTTTTCAGATATTAGCAGAAACAGGATTACTGCCTGGAGCTCTATTGCCCAATAACTCAGCCCGGTTCGTGTGTAAATGGGTTTACCTTCGTGTAAGTGAAGGTCCATCTATATTTACAGAGAACATAGAAGGAGCGGTTATTCGAATACCCATCGCTCACGCGGAGGGTAATTATTACTGTCCAAATGAACAACTTGAGGCATTGAACCATGAGGGTCGAATTCCATTCAGGTATTGCAATACTCATGGAGATATAACACCTGATGTCAATCCAAATGGCTCCATTGAAAACATTGCTGGAATTACAAATCAGAAGGGAAATGTACTTGGAATGATGCCACATCCTGAAAGGGCATCAAGACCTATTTTAGGATCTTCAGACGGGTTGCAAATTTTGGAGAACTTTGTGAGGGCTACTATATGATTACACAAGAAGAACTCCAGCATGTAAAGAAAGTCTTGGGTCGTGAACCTACAAAGACTGAACTTGGTATGCTGGACGTTCTCTGGTCAGAACATTGTAGCTATAAGAGTAGTAAAAGATGGTTTTACCTTTTCAAAACCTCTGGAGAAGATGTTGCACTTGGTATCGGGGAGGGTGCGGGACTTGTTGACATTGGAGGAGGCTATTATGTTGGGGTTGCGATGGAATCCCATAATCATCCTAGTCAGATAGACCCCTATAACGGAGCAGCCACAGGTGTTGGTGGGATTATCCGAGATGTAATTTCGCAAGGCTGCAAAGCTGTTGGTCTAATGAACTGCCTAAGGTTTGGTCATCTTGAGAAACCTCACAATGCATATCTTCTCGAGAATGTAGTTAGAGGGATATCTGAATATGGAAATAGCGTTGGAATACCTGTGGTTGGCGGAGAAATTGAGTTTGATGATTCTTATGATGACAACTGCCTGGTAAATGTGGTCTGTATTGGATATGTGAAGCCAGAGAAAGTTGTTAGAAGCAGCGCCAAAACTCCCGGGCATCATCTTGTAATGTTTGGTTCTACAACAGGACGAGATGGAATAGCAGGTGTTAGTTTCGCATCAGAAACGTTCTCTGATGAAGAAGAGGAAAACCGAGCTGCGGTTCAGATTGGGGATCCTTTGGCAAAGAAGGTACTAATAGATACATTGACTGAACTCATTGAAGAAGAACTCATAGATGGTCTTCAGGATTTTGGTGGAGGAGGAATGACATCAGCTGCTGGAGAACTTGCCAGAGCTGGAGGAACTGGAGTAGAG
>PJET01000048.1 GCA_002825515.1 Candidatus Thorarchaeota archaeon MP11T_1
ATTCAACGTCAACTCTATCACCATTTCTGAGTCCTAACTCATCCGCTTTCTGAGGGTGCATTCTAAGAAATGCTCGATATTTTCCTGCTTCTTTTTTTGAAGGCATTTTGATTGGTTCAGTTACAACATCATATGGGCATACGTCTATAGCACATTCACGACAACCAATACATTTCATGGGTTCCCATACAGGAACCAGAAGACCTGTAATTTCGGGAGGTATATGCAGTTTTTCATCAGATACTCGTAATGCTAGTCTGTTTACTAGCTCTCCCAACTTCTTTCTGAGCTTTGCTTGTTCTTGTGGTGCACCATCCACATCTCGCTGGATGATGTTTGTTGTAGGTTGAGTCATAGTAATAGCTTCATCAGGACATTCTTCTACACATTTTTTGCACGTTGTGCAATGCGCATAGCTCTTTACATTACCTCCAACCTCAACTGTGGTGTATTGTGAATGTAAACGCTCTCGAAGGCGACCTGTTATCATGATCAAAGGAAATTCACGAAAAATCTCTGGAGTTGCCATTGGACTTTCCCATGGCTCTTGATGAAATGGAAGTGGATCAAAGCCCTGTTCTTCTAATTCGGTAGAGTAAAGCTGTATCCGTCCTGTTCGAGTCGAGAATTTACGATCTTTAAACGGAATAGCTGGACTTCTAGTTCTGATACCTTCAGGTTTCTCAATTAACATCTCCAACGTGATATCTCTGCAATCCTTGCTCTCAAGTGCAAGTCTTATTGCGTCTAGTTCAGTCAGTTGAAAGTATTCACCAATGCCAACTCTCTCAGCTATCTCCCTCCAAATATCTAGTTCACTCTTGACCTCACCTAAAGGCTCTACAAGTTTTGGTGCATATTGCACAATTCTATGAAGTTCTGAGTGAACCAGATTGTGATGTTCAAAGATGAACGTGGCTGGAAGGGCAATATCACAAAGTCTTGCAGTATCGGTCATCTCAAGATCAATACATACCTTGAATGGAATTCTATCTATCGCGGCTTTCACCTTATTCGTATTTGGCCACTGAGTTATTGGGCTTGCCGCTTGGGTGATAAAGACCTTCAGTGGGCTTTCATCATGGCTCAGAACAAAATCTGGGATATACGTACCTGAAGAGACCACTGGTTTAACAGAAGCGTCAAGTAAGTCAGCAAGAGTTACTGCTGCGCTATTGAATGGACTGTTGTCCGATGATAAATACTGGAAACCTCCTCCTGAAACCCCAATATACCCGCATATAGCCAGAAGACTATGTACTGCTCTTGCTGCCCAAGTCCCGTTTGTATAGTGATTCATCCCAGCAGGTGCAGTTGTTATCAATGCGGGTCCGTTCTTGGCGAAAATTGTTGCTAATTCTCGTATTGTACTCTCACTCACCCATGTGATTTCACTAACTCTCTTTGTATCATATTCTAAAACACGATGCTTATACTCCTCAAATCCATGGACATAATTCTCAACGAAATCACGATTGTAAAGATTTCTAGAGATAATTTCGTTAGCTATACCAAGGGCTAGAGCTCCATCAGTACCTGGTCTGATTGTAGTATATAGATCCGCTATTTTAGCATAGGGTGTTTTTCTCGGATCTATAACCACCAACTTCGCGCCGTTGTCAATTGCCTCCTGTATTACTCTCCTACAGTGGATGCTTGATTCGATTTTGTTGGTCCCCCAAATTACTATACACTTCGAATTTGCCCAATCCTGCAGCTCATGCGGTGGGAATGGTCCTACATTGAATCGGGCTCCTTCATACGCACCTTCAAAACAAATCTCGACTATTCCTGGAATCATTCTACAGCCAAAAGCATTTGAAAACCGTGCAGCATATCGAGGAGCCATTCCATCATTACCAGAACCTGAGTAAATACCAACACTCTGAGGTCCGTATTGGTCTTTTGCATCTTTCATTCGTTGGGCAATTTCATCAAAAGCCTCATCCCACGAAATTCTGATGAATGTTCCATCAGCTTGTTTTCTCTGGGGATAGAGTAATCTATCATCGCTATACATTCTCAAAACATGCCCATATCCCTTTGGACAACACCTTCCCAGAGTATAAGGATGATCTGGATCGCCCTCTATCCTTATTATCCTGCTATCCTCAATATGGACTATATATGCGCAAATGTCCGGGCAATTCAACGCACAAGCTGAATGATGCTTTTCTGCTACCATTAGTCGACTAATCGCGATTACCTGTCATTAACATTTCTGATTCTTACTACGTAACACTTATTAATATTCTACTGGTATAATATAACTATTCTACTGGTATAATATATTGATGTGAAAGGAATGTCGAGGGAAGCTTTGCAATTGAAAGAATTTCTCCCTTCTACCTATCTTGCAGTGTTGTCAATTCTTGGTGGAGGTGCCGAGTATGGTTACGAGGTCAACAACATCATTGAACAATATGGCTACAGAGAATGGGTTGAGCTAAAGTTTTCTTCAGTCTACAAGGCACTATCAGAACTAGAAAAACGTGGTCTAATAGTGGGAAAAAAGAAAGATACTGAAAAGAAGACTTCAAAGAAGACCTATCGATTGACCAGTAAGGGTCGATCTACTCTTCAGCGGCAAATCAAGATGTGTCTGAGTAATCCTCCACGACCAAAAACGTTGTTTGACTTGGGAGTTTCAGCTATGAGCCTCATTACTCAAAAAGAGGCGTTAGATGCTCTAAAGACCTACAAAGAAAATCTTGAACATGGTCTACATTTTTTGGAGTCGAATGTTCAAAACTTGGATAACTTGGAAAGATTGAGACGTGAAGCTCCTGGAAGCATGGTGGGCTTGATCACTGTAGAAGAGTACGAAAATACAGAAAACATTGGTGCTGTCAGGGCTCTGTTTGACCGTCCAGCAATGTCAATCCGTTGCCAGATTGCTTGGCTTGAATCATTTATCAAACAAATAGAACGCGAGGAAGGCTTCTCTTTCACTGATACTAGTAAGAGGTGAAAATAAGTTGGATACGAAAATAGTGTTAGACTTTGAACATCTGCCAGGCGGAAAAAATTGCATGACTAGCTGTCTGTGGAAGCTTCTCCATTATTTGGGATATGATATTTCTGAGGAGATGTTGGTAGGAATTGCTTCAGGTTTAGGATTCATCTACTGGAAAATGAAGCAAATGCCAACTCCTTTTGTTGGTGGGATGAATGGAGGACGTTTTCCAACAATTCTAGGATTGGCAGTCGATAGACTAGGAGGTGAATGGAAGGTATTGAAGTCATCTTCGATGAAACGAGCTCATAAACACCTTCTTGAAACTCTGGAGATGAATCAACCTGCTCTAATTTGTGCAGACATAGGTTTTCTTGACTATCTCTCGCTTGGTGGAGACGATCACTTTGGAATGCACACAATACTTGTTTATGGAATAGATGAACTAGATGATAAAGCACAGATCTCTGACCGATTTGCTACTCCAATCACAATTCCTCTATCACGCCTTCAGATTGCCCGAGCTTCGAAGTATCATCCCTTTCCAGCAGAGAACAAACTCATGCAGGTATTCATGCCTGAAGAATTGATTCCACTAGAAGAGATTATCCCTACTGCAATTAAAGAAAATGCTGATTTCATGCTTAATCCACCAATTTCTAATTTAGGGACAAAAGGTATTCTAAAGTGGAAGGATGAATTTCCCAAATATCCCAAGATTCTACCAGACAATCTCACAATAGTGCAAGCTTTGATTGAACACTTTGTATACATTGAAGTAGGTGGAAGTGGTGGTTCTTTCTTTCGCAGGGTATACTCTCAGTTCCTGAAAGAAGCGTCTAAAGTAATGCAAGACTCTGAGTTACGGAAGATTTCTCGTCTCTATGATGACATTTGCGATGTCTGGTCTAAATTAGCGATACAGCTCACTCCTAATGAGATGCCAAGTCTTAGTAGATTGAGAGAAATCTATCTTCAAAATAATCATGACATGGAGCAAAATGGCATGAACGCTTTAGAAACAGTCAAGGAACGTTTGACTGATGTACCCTCATTAATCACCAAAGCTTGTGATGAGGTGGAGGATTTCATCCGAATAATAGCAGGCGTGGAAGAGCTCCTTGATGAGCTCTATCAAAAGGAAACTAGTGCTATGGAAAGACTAGCTACTTGGACTAATTCATATATGTGATGAATTTCCAATAATGGAAAGCCTAATCATTTAGGATAGTTTGAATTGTAAACGGTGGTATCTTGTCAAAAAGAATCTACACAGGTGCTGGTGATAAGGGACAAACAGGTCTCCGATCAGGAGAAAGGATCAATAAAGATGATGTCCGAGTTGAGGCATATGGAACTGTAGATGAACTAAACTCATTTCTCGGTATTGCCAAAAGACATTCTTCGGAGAAAATAAGTGATTACATTCAAGATATCCAGCAGTTATTATTTTACATCAATGCAGAACTCGCATTTAATCCTGATTCATCTACAAATCCTACTAGCTCTAATAACCATCTTAGAAAAGTTGAACCTGAAGATGTAAAAAGCGTTGAAAACCTAGCTGATCAACTTTCTGAAGAACTGCCATTACTGAAGAACTTCGTCATTCCAGGTGGAACAGATGCATCTGCCTTCTTGCATATTTGTCGTACTGTCTGTCGACGGGCTGAAAGACGAGTGCTTTCCCTATCAAAATCATCTCAGGTAAATCCTAATCTTCTCAAATACTTGAATAGACTTTCAGACCTTCTATTTGTCTTCTCAAGGTATGAGAATATTGTATATGGAGATGGTGATATTCTAATATCAAAGGATGGAACAGAAATTCAAAAGAAAGGCTAGAAATGAAGATTTCTTTGATTTGGCTAAGGACTGCTACTCTACAAGATAGACTATGTCTTTCTCTCGAACTCGGTCTGGAACTTTGATTGCAATTTCTTGACCTGCTATTCCAGATTCGATATCATTTCTGTCCATTTGCATTGATCTAACCATCATCTCGAAGCTAGTTGTTGCACCCTCAATGCTGATTTTATTACCGACATTGAGTGTATCTTCAAGCATAATCGCAGCGACGCCAATCTTGTGGAAATATCGAGTGATGGTTCCTATTTGCTTCTTCTCTCCCATAGTAGATACACCTATGTTTTTCAATGAACCAATCATTCAGAAAAGTTCTTCGTCTCTATCTTCGTCATCAGTGTTTCTGAATTGAATCATGTCACAAATTGTTGATTGTAATTTCTACTTTTAACTCGTAATTATGAACTTCTCTGATTTTAGAGTTATCACTGATTTATGCTGACCTCTACTTTTGGAGTTGACCTTTCGTTTGGACTCTAGCTATCTACTCCACTTCCTCCTCTTTTCTGAGCCGCTTAACCACCTTTGAATGTGGAATAGAAAGAAGCAGAAGTTGGAAGCATGCAATTCCAACAAGAAAAGTGAAATCAAATGGGAGATATGCCGCATTAGCTTGAAAGGGCGGAGTAGAGGGTGGTACCGGTGGGGCAACAATGTCATGTGCAACAACATAGATCCAATCATTACCATAGCAGAGCACATCGCGACCTGTTCCGCTATAGATGCTGCCAACTCTTGGGTCTCTATTACTCGAGAGGTCATCGCTCCAGTAATGCCACATTAGTCGGGCAGTGGACCCATCGACGACATTGATGTACTCCTTGTTAGTCAGTACTAAATCAGTCCATCCATCTGCATTCATATCTTCAAGTACAATTCGTGTGTCTTTTCCTCCCATCACCAATGGAGCATTGTATCTCCAAACCTCTGTTCCAATCCAGCTATAGGCAATTACACCCTCTCGCTCGAGATTGACTACAACTTCATCCACATTGTCATTGTTGTAGATATCGCCAGCGAAGAATTCTCTCACCATGCCAGTAGCAAAGTTGAGTGTAATACTACCGCCTCCAACAAATTCGAACATATGTATGTCAGATCCTGAATCCATGACAGCTAGATCTGCTGAACCATCTCCATTGAAATCGCCAGCTGCAAGACCATAGGTTGATGATGGTGAAGCAGTGGTGAAGAGTGCCCCATTTCCACCATTGTAAATCCGTGCATTGAAGAGCGAAGCACCCATCGCTATATCTGCTGTTGCACCACCCCTAAAGTTACCAACTACCATGCGATATGAACTTGCAGTAGATGTGAACAAATCTGACTTGGTGTTGTAAAGGGCATTACCCGCCTCATCGTACCATTCTATGTATACTTCACTGCCACCTGACACCTGTCTAATCAAGACAGCAATTTCCTCGAAATCATTGCCAGCTGCACTACTGAAATCTGCAACCCGGATTCCTTCGATTTCGTGTGTGTCTAGTGTTTTCATCTGGAGTATGACTTGACCATCTAGACCATCTAGAACATAGAGTTCACGTAGACCGGACCATACTGCGATGTCTTTGACGACCCAATTGCTGATATAACCAATCTGGACATCATATATCTTAGACTCAAAGGTGATGTTCCATCGGACTTGCATTGTCACGCTATCAATGAGAGCAAGGTTATACTTTCCATCTGTGTTCCGACCTGCTATTAGAATCTCGTCAATGGATGTTCCAAAAATGTCGTCCACCCAAACACCATAGACACCATTGACTCCTCTTTCCCAATAGATATCATGGTCATCATAAGCTGGAGGCTCAATGAGTTCAATTGGTTCAATGCCTGAAACAGCAATGAGTCGCTCATTCTGCATATCCCAAGCTATTAGAGAATCATAACCCTCGTCACTCAATCTTGCACCAATGACCTCTCCAAGGTCGCCACCAGTAAAATTGAACCATATTGGAATGCCATTCTTCCCATCTATGGCAGCGACAATCCCTACATCATTGAGATATTCAGATGCGACAATAAAGATGTCAAGCGCTCCATTTCCGCTTGCATTTCCGAATCCTAAATCCCAAATGACATGGTTCTCAGTATCGAGATTGTAATGCCACTGAAGACTTTTAGATGCCACTTCCTCCAAGTATAGTCCCTGGTCCAATGTTAAAGTCAAAATCTCAGTCGAGTTGTCTCCATCGAAATCATAGACGTAGAGATCATGGGGCCAGCCTATGTCAGTAGTAGAGTTGTAATAGATAGTACCTTCGACTACATCAAGAATGTGTACTTTCTGCCTCACAAATACAATGTCTTCAAAACCATCCTTATTGAAGTCATATGGAACAATTGCTGTATAGGGAGTTGCAGTTTCATCAGGACTCTTGTAGTAGATGGTTCCGTTCAAAGGATTCATGACAACGAGTGTTTCATTGAAAGTTACAAAGGCAAGTTGTTGCTCAGGAGCATCTGTGAAATTCCCGATTAGTAGGGAGAAGATGTACGTTCCTCCAGTGGAATAGTTACTCAAGAGACCGCCAGTATAATTGAGAACATGAATGTGCCCAACTTCATCAGTGAACACAACCTCGGAAATGCCATCACCTGTTAAATCGCCCACAGCCACAGAGACTAGCGGGTTGCCAGCGTCCACGTAACTCCACTCAAGAGTTCCTGTTGTAACATCGAAGACATATAGGTTTGAGTCCTTCGATGTGCAAAATATCTCATCGATACCGTCGGAATCAAGATCACTCAGGATAACATTTGAGAATCCATCGGTAGCATCATCAGCATTCTCCCAGATTTGACTTCCATACTCATCAATAGCTTCGATTATCCCCATTTCATAAGACGCGAGAATTATTTCCTCTCTTCCATCTTGGTCCAAATCGTATGCTTGAAGTACATCAGGATAGATGAGACCATCGACTAATGGGTCTTGATCACCACTTGTTGGATAGGTCCATAGCTGCTTTGAATACCATAGATTGACTGGTCCTTCTGAGGGGTCGATATACTCGAAAATGTATACGTCACCTCGGCGGGATGACACACCGATATCTTCCCATCCATTATTATTTGTATCATAGACACTGACGCCTGTTATTGGGTTGTCGAATGGGTCTGATAGCCAAGCCTCTTCATGGGTCATGAAATCAGTCCCGTTAGTAGAATGCTTCATCTCATAGACGGCAACTTGGTTTCCGAACCCAACAACCACTTCCCTTCGACCATCAGAATCAGTATCCCCAACATCGAGGTCGATAACATCTCGAAGATGGTTCATTGTCCAATCAGACTGTGGATTAATTCCATAAACAATGTCATGGACACATACCCAGAATCCCTTATCCGTTATCACCCCTGGTGGGAAGTAGTACTTGAAATTGAAGGTAGCTGTGTACATGAACCCAGCATCATCATTAGCTACAACACAGGGTGAGAATATTGAAAGCTGGTAAATTGGGAAGGGAGATCCCTCAATATAGTAGTACACGTATCCACCTGGCATTTCAGTTCTCGAGATGTACCTAGGAATTGTGTTGAGTGTTTCTTGAACACTCCATTCTCTGCCTTTTGTTGTACTAGAAACCATACCAATCCTGTCTTCTAACTCCACTCCAAGTGACTCGTATGCGACTACTATTGCACGCTCTTCAGAATTCAGTTCATCCATTGATACAAACATCTCATCATCATAAGATGTTGTTGCTTGATGTGGATTCGCGCCTGTGAAGTTGAAATTACTGTTTCCAATGACTACCCAAACATCATTATCCGCTTTTGCAGACCGTGTATAGACTGCAGACATTGCAATCGCAAAATCACCATCATTGAGCTCTACCACGTCGACATCATGAGCTTGGAAGTATGTCTTGTCATTGAAATTAGGATGGTTATTTGTCCATCCACCTGTCAGGTTCTTTGCGATATATGCTGCTCCAACTCGACCATACACACTTCCTGTAAGTGCATTCCAAGCATCATACATAAAGACAATACCAACATTCCCTGAGTCATATTCAAAGAGGCTAGGATAATATCGGTCATAGAATGTTGTTCCAATGGGCTGAATACCATAAGTATCAGGCCAAAGGATTGGTCCATACCAGAGACCAGCTGACACATCACCCCAACATAAGGCAACATAATGCTGCCCACCTGAATCCCAAACTTCCCATGCGGCATATATGTCTCCATTGCCAGGAATTAGAACACTGGGGCGCGTTTCTGATACTACATTACTCAAATTACCTGTGTAAGCAAGTCCTGTTAAGTCCATCCATCTGGCTCCTGCAGACCAATCATCAAGGACCTTGGAGTACCATTTGTACCAGATTTCCTTGCCATTCTCATACACCATCAGAGTCCAATTGACCATGACTCCATAGACTCCTTGAGCCATGTCTTTGATAGAACGTTCAGTGGTTCCTGAGTCAGGGAAGTCACCTGAGTTATATGCGGTTGATATGAGAGGAACAACTGGGTAGTTTGGAGATGCTGTGACATATTCCACTTTCTGATATTGCGAATCGTTGCCTGGTATCCATTCCCAAAGATCAAAACCATTGGTATGACCTATTACTATCTCTTGAGAACCGTCCATGTCTTGATCATCAAGTGTTAACACACTGATTGGATTCCAATATGTTACCTCAGTGGGAGCTTCCCATACCTTGTAGAAAGTACCACCTTGGCATTCATATATGTGAACGAATCCATCCTGTCGAATGAGGCGGGTATCCTTAATTCCTCCAATAATGACTTCTTTGTAGCCATCTTGATCTGTATCACAAAGGGTGATTGCATTGATATAGTAATACCTGAACTCGGAGAATTCTGGATTGCCGACGAGATAGTACCTCCCCTCTAAAGTTGGATCTGTCACGAAGAATTCCTTATTCTCGAAACCATCAAATTCACCAATAGGGATATTGTATATGAAAAGATATGGTCCTGCTGCAACTGCAAGTTCAAGCTCTCCATTATAGTCTAAATCATCGCCAGCAGCCATTGCTGTAATCTCAGTCACTAGGTTGATGAACGCATCTCTATCAGCCCAAACCGAATCACGCAGATCAATTGAGTACTGATAAGTGAGTAAGTCCCCTCCATACAACCCAGCGTCCTCAAAGACATAGATCTGGAGATCAGATGCAACGATTATCTCCTTCAATCCATCTTGATCAAGATCAACATCTGCAACGAGATGCTTTGCGTGATCCCAGATTCTTCTGTTGAAGTCTCCAGAGATGCCCTCTAATTCTTCATAGAGGTAGGGAGAAACGTCTGACACTTCAGTATGATTTAGGTCAAAGGAACGAAACATTCGCTTGTAGTTATTCTGTGTGAGGTGTTCAAACACGTAGACGTTATTGTCGTAGTCCCCAACAATCAATTCTCCGTTTCCATCACCGTCAATATCTCCACTTGCAATAGAGAGAGTCCACTTGTCGAGGTCTGCATCATTACTCCACGACTCGTGTACATGGAACCCGAGGTTGCTATAAATCTCCAATCCTACTATACCGCCGCTCATCAGACTGAAGTCCAATTGAGCTACTCTAGGATAGCTTGCAACAATGTAACTTTCTGTTGTATCGAATTCTGGAGCTGCCCATGCAATTCTTTCATTCCACTCCCGATATCCAGCAAGTGTCCAGTTGAAGTCCATATCCCATCCCCAGAATTCATACCATCTCTCTAATGTATAACCGTTCACGTACCCACCGAGCTTTGGTACAATGCGAATATCTGTGAAGTTTTGGTATTTCATATTGGTTTCAGGAAGTGGATTGGACATTATCTTCTTGTCTTCAACCCAGACTGGATCTTCAGCTGTCCCCTCGTTGATCCAGCAAGTAGCACCCATACTATTTGCATAGCTCATTATTATGTCGAGGTCTCCATCTGAGTCAATATCAATCAACTCAGGTTGACCCCAGATTTTACTGGTTTCCTTAGAATTGATCTCATTGAAGTACCCTCTGACTAGAGTAAAGTTCAGAACTCCACTCTCATACCACATGTTTCTAGCCATCTGGACATATCCATTTGATATAGCAAAATCGAGGTCACCATCACCATCAAAGTCAGCAAAGTCCATTTTTGGTTCTGCTTTTGCCAGGTTGATTAATTCCGTGAGTTCACCTGTGGTGTCAATCTCATACAGATCAATTCGGTGATTAAAGGGCTGAGTTTCACTATCTCTATAGTAAAAGACTACTGTTGCTCTTGAAGGTGCGTCCTCCTCAGCGCTAAGCGGAATACTTTCAATTGAGATTGATGGGTTGAAGAGGCCTAATGCTATGAATGGCCAGATGCTATATTCATTGGCAGTTTCATACCCATTCACGAACAGAGGTGCTTCAATAGACACCTTTTCCCATCCATCACCGGGTATGTCGATATTGATGTTGTTAAGATATGCCTGTGTTGTGAAATCTAACTCAGGTGCACTAGCTACGGGAACAACATCAGGTACGGTAAACGCTCGGACCTGTCCCTCATTTGTTCCCATCAAATAGTTGAATGTAGCACTTCCCCATAACCATGGGTTCAAAGTGGCATAGCTCCAAGAGTTGTATGTCGTTCCTGCATCAGGAACCCATGGCATTCCATATTGCCAATTCCATGTAGGCACATCCGGTTCATTTCCAACATAGACCATATCCCAGATGTTGGCACCAAAGGTATAGAATGAATCATCTCCTGAATCATATATGACATCATACTTGAACTCAGTAGTATTGTACATTATAGCATTGATTTCACCAGTTACACTCCCCACGATGATCTTGATCGGTTCTTCAAGTCCTTGTAAGTAACTCATACCATCCAATCTTAGAGGTCCTACTGTCACACTCAAAGCATCAGTGAGTGTATTGTAGACCTGCATAAGCTCAATTCCATTGACCTGATAGAACGCTGAGTTATTCACCATGATCTTTGCATACCTGAACCAATCCCATTTCCTTCTGGAGAGAGCATCATCAACATCAACACCAACCAAATCAATTCCAGGATTATACCTGTCCGAGGATACAAGTTCCCAGTCAGTGCCATCTTGAGAAACATAGAACCAGAAATCAGAATTGATGTGGCTCAAATCAGTCCCTGTCTTGAAATAAATGACAAGATCGTTGTTGCTATTAGCTCCTCCAGTTCCTTCCTCATCAAGACCAAAGTCTAGAATTGCAGTGGCATTGTCAACACCAGCCAGAAATGCATTGAAATTAGAGAAGTTGCCATCTAGTACTCCTCCAGTAAGATGTACAGGTCCTGCCATTCCAGAGTTATAGGGGTACACACTTGCGTCTGGCTCAAAAATCAGGAGAACCTCGTTCCATACATACTCTATCGGTTCTGTTTCTATGATAGAGGCATTGATAGGATCGTGGTACGTTACATTATGAGCGTATATCATTCTATCAACATAATTATCAAGTCCCCAAAATCCAAAGGTTTCCCATGGCTTGAAATCACGATACACTTTTTGGTAGTCATAGCTGCGTGTCGATGGGTTCCATTCTAATGTGAAGACTCCTTGACCTTGAGCTACTAAGACAATGTCATCACCAGGCATGTTGTCAAGCTCGCCTACCGCCATTGATTGAATTGGTGTCCAAGTATAATTCTCAGAAGTCCAATTGAGGTAGTAGTGGTTGTCATATACTAGGGGGAATGGTTGCCCATTTATCATGAACGTGATTCCGTCATTCTCAAAGACATAGACGGTTCCATCCCTTGTACCGCAAATAATCTCTGGAAGACCATTATAATTCGTATCACCTGTTTCAAGGCTGTATATCTTCTCACCTACGTTCAATGTTGCCACCTCATCGTACGTGATCCAGTGTTCTTCTACGAATGGATACCCAGAGTGGTTATCGAACTCGAAGAGATGGAGCTTTCCATCCCATCCACCAGCTATGATATCAGGTCTATAATCACGATCAACATCATCGACCTTTAAAGCAAAGACTCGAAACATGTCTGGAGATGTCCAAACATGGTCGAACTGATTCTCTGTGTTTGCATACGGGTCATAGAGATGACGTTGCTCAAACACATAGATGAATCCATCAGAACATCCTGCAACGATCTCAATGAGACTGTTGAGGTCTGTGTCACCAAAAGCTAGAGCCATAACATCGCTTTGGAAAACGCTATCTCCTGTATCCCAGACCTTGTCCCAAAGTTTTGTTTCTGTGTTCAGTCTGAACACGTGGATCTGGTTATCATACAGATAACCACCTCCTAGTGCCAGAAATCCAGTACCCTTGTCATATGCAATAGCATGAATCGCCGCCTTTGAACGCCAGGGTTCATAATTCAATGAATAATCATTTGCCCGATCACCAAGAACTTGACCAATATTCTGATTTGATGGCATTTTCTGAACAGTAGGATTGAACATCTCAGCAATTTGGCCTTGAAGCTCAGGCGAGAGATCCTCCCAACCTGCAGGATACTCATCGTATTCATTAATGTCCCCTCCTATTGCACTCATGGGTGCGCTTGGAACATATCCAAAGGAGCTAATCAGCAGCAGTCCTAAGAATGTAAGACCAAGAAACATCAACCCTAAACTACTACTGCCCTTCTTGTTTTTCTTCTTGGAAGTCTTTTCCTTAGGTTCCTTCTTTGAAGAACTAGTTTTCTTCTTGGTGCTCTTTTCGGTACTCTCCTCCGTCGTATCTCCAGAAACATCCTCTGTGAGGGCTTCCAATTCAGGAGGTTTCGTACTAGGCTCCTCTCCCCGCCGTTTCTTCCTATACCTCATTATCAATGGCACTCCATATAGCAGGAACAATATCACAAAAACTCCAATCCCTGCTCCCACTGCGAGGTAAAGAAGCGGGCTGATTGGTTCTGGATAGGTTGGAGCCGCAGCCACTTTGAAAATTCGAATCGCCATATGGACATCGTCATCATAGTCGACTGCGAACACTTGGAGCTCATAGGTGCCAATCTCCCATTCCATGCCTGTATGGGTCCAAGTCATTGTCGCTGGATTGTAGGTCATCGTCAGATTATCGCTCCACCCCTGGCTCGTGTTATATCTGAACTCCATGCTCTTGAAGGGTGTATAGTTCAGAACATTCACGTCAACTGTCTGAGCGTTGTTGACCACAGCTAGTGGCATTAGAACATCCATTGATGCCTCACCACGCTTCACAGATATTGCCTCCTCATACTCTGTGCTAGAGGTGGTTGCCAAAGGATCGGTTCCAATTGCAATTTCTAATCCATCAGGATAGCCATCACCGTCTGTGTCCACTGAAGCTGGATCAGTGCCATAGATATAGTATTCAGCGCCATCAGATATGGCATCACCATCCGAGTCTTGGTCGAATATACCTCCACCAGTTCTATAGAGCTTCAATTGGAATTCGATACCATCCTGAAGTCCATCGAAATCCGTATCAAATTCCAAGGTGTCGGGAACACCGTCACCATCTGAGTCGTCATTTAACGGGTCCGTATGGTAGAAATTCACCTCCGAACCATCCGGCAACCAATCATCATCACAATCTGGATCGGTTGCCAACGTTCCGTATATCGCCTGGGCTGGTACAAACTGCAATATCGGAGATTGTTCCGCTAGAGCGAACGAAGATTCTCCAGCCAAAGCATACATCTCTTCAGTCCCCATCCCTATCGACCAATTAGTAGGCGGCCATGGACCATATGGCCAGACCTCTACCAGAGTTTCTTCGAAATCATACAACTCATCTCCATCTGTATCATTATACAATGCTGAAGTGTTGTATACCCAGATTTCCCACCAATCAGTGATTGTATCATTATCAGTGTCATTGCTTGCAGGGTTTGTATTAAACACTAGAACTTCCTGGTAGTCGATTAGAAGGTCGTCATCAGTGTCTCTATCAACAGGAGAGGTGTTGTACCTAAAGACAAGGGTCATTGCTCTGTATGGATAGATTAACCCGGAAACATTCTCTATCGCCATTTCAGTTCCATCAGGGATAAAGTCATGGTCACTGTCCTTGTTTGTAGGATCAAGTGGAATGGGATCTAACCATGGCACTTTTCCAGAAGCAAGGTACAACTCCATCGCATCAGTTAAGCCATCCTGATCCGAGTCTGTTTCTGTGATGTTTGTGAATACCCATTCCTGATACATGACACCTTCTTCATCCATTTTGTAGATGTAAAAGCCATTAGCCTCTTGATAATCATTCATTGGGAAGGTCATCTCCCCAAACTCGTTAGGTTCAGTTATCGAGTCGCCATCTGTGTCCCACGATAGTGGGTCACAGTTGTAAACTTCAATCTCCTCGCCATCAGACAGAAGATCATCATCTGTGTCATAGTCAAATGGATCAGTGTAATAGACGAAGATTTCTTCATAATCTGTGAGACCATCGTTATCCGAATCTTCATCCATCGGATCTGAGCCATAAATCAGCACCTCATCGCCATCGTATATCATATCGCCGTCACTATCATCGGTTAATGGATTTGTGTGCCAGAAGTATACCTCTTCTCCATCTCCAAGACCATCGAGATCTGAGTCCCAGACATTTGGATTGGTGAAGAATGTGTAGAACTCATCACCATCAGAAATCATGTCACCATCTGTGTCTTGCTCTCGTGGGTCAGCGCCCAATAGAATCTCTTGTAGATCGAAGAGACCGTCATCATCCGTATCAGCATCATTTGGATTGGTGTGGTTGCTGTATGGGTTCAGTACTCCCTCTAGACCATCCAGAAGTCCATCGTCATCTGAGTCACCATCAGTTGGATCCGTGGGCGGTGTCTGTGCAAGCTCATACCCATCACTGTTTAGCCACATTCCTGGTTGAGGTGTCCGGTCTGTTACGCCTGTATCTCCATCCGTGTCAGGATTACACGGATTAGTGAACACATGTTTGTTCTCTGGTTCGCCTTCTTCATCGTAGATGATAAGCCAGAACCCTGCAACGTCTGCGCCATCATTCATATCCTTGAGGAAGAGGTATGCTTGAGAGTCAACGACCCCATTGTAGAGCTGCAAGGCAGAATCATCATCAGTGTCTGCATCTAGTGGATGTGTAAAGCCTCCATTGAAGATGAGTGGATTCGGGTCCATTGCCCAACCAGTTTCAGAGC
>PJET01000140.1 GCA_002825515.1 Candidatus Thorarchaeota archaeon MP11T_1
CGAATTTAACACCCCTTGTTTGAACATTATGACTAGTTGTACCAAAGCCACAGACCATGTGAATTCCCTGCATCGTCGCTGCCCATCGCTCAAATACATTGTGTCCAGTCTTGTTCTCCCAAGCTAAAGGACTGCACGCATCGATAGCTATGGTGTCAAGATCGCCATCACCCCATCTACATTCCCTAAACAGGAGTGATTTGTCATCATTGTTTCCTCTGAATGTCACGCCATCAGGACCTCCATGGTCTTGATAATAGACAAAGTCTACTGCGTCAACCCATTCACTATCAGTCCCACCAAAGGCTTCGTCTTTGAAGTCCTCTTCCCAAGCGCTATATTCACCCCAGTTGAACTCCTTGCTGTAGCCTCCGATTCCGCCCATCCAATTATAGAAACCTTCTATGTTTTTCTCGGTATTCCAAAGAGGTTTCCAAACTGACACGCCACACCATTCGATACCTACCTCCTTAACTCCATCATCATAGGCACCTGTTGGTGCACTTAGCCTTAAACTCCTGAAATCATTAACGTCACTACTCGCAGAAACAAATGGTATAATTGTAAAGGCTGATACAAGCATGGAAAACATGAGAAGTAACAAAAGCAACCCCATAGCTCCGCGACGTCTCAATAAAAGAGCTGCTGCACCGACTATTACGATTAATCCTCCGGCTGCAATTGCAATTGTTAGGGTTGTCGGAAAGGTTGCTATCGTTCCAGGTTCGATGAAAACGGCGATATAATCAAGACACCATCTATCTATGGAGTCCTTAACTCGGACATGTATTGTGTGAGGTACTGGAACACCCTTTTTGTCAACTACAGTAAGAGAACTAGTGGAAAAATTCTGAGAATTCGATATCAACCCATCGAAGTCTGAATACCAAGAGTATGTAAAAGGTCCGAGCCCATTCGTCACAACACACTCGAATGTTATATCCTCATACTGTGTAAAGGTCAGATAATGACCTGGTGAAACTATTTCGACCTCTGGGTCAAGAAAAGCAGCATTAACCACGAATATACTAAAGATATCCTCATCGTCATCAGCCTCATTAAGTGTAATTTCATAAACGGGCTTTAGTAGATTGGTTTCCTCAGATGAATCAGCACGGTATACTAGTCTATGGTCAACCACGTCATCTGGCGAAATCCCATAATATTCAAGAATCGATTCGTACACAATGATTGGAGAGGTGGCATAAGGCTCTTCTTTGATCTCTCGGTGATTCCAGTTGAACCCAACAATCTCCCCTCCTTCACCAATCATGACAGTTATTTGTTCCCCAGGTCCTGTTACCTGAATGTCACCAATAAACATCTCGTAGTTGACATGCCACTGTAAAACCTTTTTTTGTGAAGCCCCAGCATCGATATTCCAAGCAGTGACATTTGTTGATCCAAACTTGGCAAAGACATAGTTGGGCGGAAGTAATCCCTTTTCATCAAGCCAAGCGTCTGCATCAGCTTTGCAGTCTAGCGGAGTTGGCACTTCAATTCCAAGAGCTACATTCCATAGAAGATCATAATCAGCAAACCACATTGACCCATCACGTGCATCCATTTCAAAGGTCTTATTTCCAGAATTCACCACATAGCGGCCTTCAATCTCTTGAGCGGATGAATCCCTAAATCCGAAGAGTGAATATGCCATATTCTCAGCAAAAGTCAGATTCACCTCCGGAGGTATAATCTCATATATCGGCATCTCTACATCAGAAAGAACAAAGTCAGGTCTATCAAACATCATAGCGTTTGTTGGTTCTATAGATACGTCAGTAACTGAAACAACCAACAAGAACATCACCAATAATAGAATTGCATCCCGCTTCAAGTGTCAAACTCCCTTTGTTGACTAGAGATAATCAGGATTTTCATTACACGTATTGCACCATAAAAAGACTCTCGAATTATTATCCTCGATTGAGATTTCCCCTCAATCTTCGTAAAATCACAATATAGCCAACAGATACTGACAGAATTATCAACTCAATTACAAGAACTGGTGTCCAAGGGCTATCGAAGATGCTACCATCGCTAGAAGTTGTTGGAATTGTGGAGTCCGTAGGAGAAGTAATAGTTGTGGTGGTCATGGAAAGCTCCAAGAAACTGATTATGTTTTGGATGTTAATCTTGAGCCATCTGACAGGACAAGAAACAGCAATATGGGTTTCAATTCTCTCACTCGCAATTAGAAGTTGAGCGATTGCATCTGTTTCATTCCCGGCAACAATGGAATTTCTCGCAAATAGTAATGCATCATTGATTAATGCTTTGAGAGTAGATGGTGTTCCTCCATCTAGATAGGAGTCAGGAATCGCTATGACTGACGATCTACAGTCGTCAATCACATCAAGAATGTTTGGTGAAGTAATAGGAAACGCATCCTCAACGTATTCAGCAAATACTTCGACCACACTGACTGAGGTGAAGTCCTGCCTGTTTCTCGTGTCTGGGGAATAGATTCGTTCAAAATTGGTTATTGAGAAGTTTGCACTTGCAACTGTATACCATGTGGAAGGGTCGAAAGATGTAATTCCAGTGACTGCATAGTTACTTCCAATTATTGCTGTAACATCATCTCCCTTCAATTCAATTGTTGCTACGAAATTGAAGAATGGCTCCATTTTGTATATATCTCGATACGTGACAAATCCACTATCAATCGATGCACGAATTCCACCAAAATTGTATGTTCCCACGTCAGCACTAGAGAATTGGTAGATTGATTCAGCTAGTAGAGTACCCAATTCGCTGATACTATGCTCTTCACCAAAATACCCAACAGATGTATCAAATTCAGCCGCAAAAGGTTCATTCCATTCGTCAATAATTGACACAATGGTTTCGTCGGGTCTTATTGATGAACCAAGAGAGTGGGAGGAGAAGCTATAGCTGTCGATGGTTCCGTCTGCTGTTTCTAAAGTCAAATCAAGGACACCTATGTGACTAGCATCAGCTCCGATAGATGGAAGCACAAGTGTGTTGCCAATAGTTTCCAGCGAGCCACCTTTGACAATCAGATCTAGCCCAGATACACTAGAAGCCAATGAGGAAGATACACAACCTAAGAGGATGATAAACTCAATACCCAATCCCTGTAATTCAGCTACTGCATTATTGGCAGCTGTCACCAAATTATCAAAAACAACCTCAGGTGGAGAATACCAAAATAATGGAGTAAGTCCAATTATCCCGATATCATAACCAGCAATTGTTTCAATTGAATAGGGAAGAGGTTTGGGGTCACCAGGCCAGTCGACATTCGCGCTAAGGATCTCAAAATTGGCTATACTAATCATATCTTTGAGAGCTGAAACTCCTGGATCAAATTCATGGTTGTCAAGAGCCATTGCATCATAGCCAATTGCATTCATCACTTCAATCATAGGAATACCATTATTGTGGTCATTTACAGGAGCTCCTGTCATAGCATCACCACAATCTAGAAGTAGTACAGGTCTAAGAGCTCGTAATTCTTGAACCTTCGTCGATAGAACACTCATCCCACCGCTACAGGATGAGCCGGTCCATTCACTATAGAGATGACTATGAAGATCGTGAGTATAAGCAATTGTGATATCTATTGTAGTACTTTGAAAGGAATAACCATAGGCTGTAAATGCAGATAACATCCAACTGCATAAAATGAATGTCACAGCAATTGAGATCCGCTGATGATTCATCTCTACATCTATAAAACCGACTCATATTCTTGTCTTAAAACTATATGCCGGGGATTTCGAAAGACAATAAAGGATGTCAGTTTTGAAATACTTTACAATGACCGAGGACCCATCGTATCTTGATGAAAAAACTGAGATAGAGAAAAGAGTGGAGGACCTCCTGTCAAGATTGACCTTGAAAGAGAAATTCATGCTTCTAGCAAGTCATGGAAGATTAAGGCTCTACTCTACTAGACCAATCAAGAGATTAAATATTCCATCTTTCAAAATGACTGATGGTCCTCTAGGAGTTGCGATGCATTCCAGTGGATTCAAGAAGAATACGAGATTTCCAGCACCAGTTGGACTCGCAGCCTCTTGGAACAGGGAATTAATGCATGAAATTGGAGCTGCGATGGGGAAAGAGGTCCGAGCGGTGAATCGGCACGTTCTCCTAGCACCTGGGATGAACATCTGTCGGACTCCATTAAATGGTCGAACATTCGAGTATTTCAGTGAGGATCCATTCCTGACTAAGGAATTGGCTATTCCTTTTGTAAAAGGTGTGCAGAGCCAGAGGATTGCAGCATGTCTGAAGCATTATGCAGCTAACAATCAGGAGATAGATCGAAGAAGTTCTAGCTCAGAAATCGATGAACGAACATTGCACGAGATATATCTTCGTGCTTTCAGGGGAGTTGTAAAAGAATCTGCACCATGGGCTATAATGTCATCTTACAACATGGTTAATGGTGTCTATGCCAGTGAAAACAAGTATCTTCTCCAAAACACTTTGATAGACAAATGGGGATTCGAGGGGCTTATTATGACGGACTGGTTTGCGTCTAGGCCCATCAAAACCACGGAAGGTTGTATCAATGCAGGATTGACTCTAGAGATGCCTTGGCCTAGCAAGTACAAGGTAAAATCACTTGAGAATGCTTACAATGGCGGTAAATTCACTGATGATACGTTAAATGATCGTGTTCGAAGAAACATTCGCGTGATGATACTCACAGGACTCTTTGATAAGCCTGAATCACTCCCAAAAGGTTCTCGCATCACTGCAGAACATAAGAATCTTGTTCGCCATGCAGCTGAAGAAGGAATAGTTCTTCTAAAGAACAAGGAGAATACTCTGCCACTACATATTGATAATATAGAGAGAATTGGTCTATATGGCAGCAATCTGCGTAAGAAATTTGGCGGACTCCTACGTGGTGGATCATCTGGTGTGTCTCCACCATATCAGGTAACTCCCTTGGAAGGATTGAGAGCGAAGGCTAAAGGCAAAATTGAACTTGCCACCAATGACGCACCAGCAGATCTAGCTATTGTTTTTGCAGGATTGAATCATAGTCGTGGAGGTGACTCAGAATTCATGGACAGGAGTTCTTTGCACCTTGATAACAAACAGGTTATGGAAATTAAGAGAGTTGCGAGTAACAATCAGATTACAATAGTATGTTTGATCGCAGGTAGTCCGATTGGGATGGATGAATGGATTGATGATGTTGAAGCTGTCCTGATGTGCTGGTATGGCGGAATAGAAGCAGGTAATGCTATTGCCAATATTCTCTTTGGAGATGTGAATCCATCAGGAAAACTACCTCTGACATTTCCAAAGCGAATGGAGGATTCTCCAGCTCACAGTACTGGACTCTCGAGGAATTATCCAGGTGACGAAGATAAGAGAGTGTTTTATGAAGAGGGCGTTTTTGTAGGATATCGTTGGTTTGATGACAAGTCGATTGAGCCTTTATTCCCATTTGGGTTTGGACTTTCTTATACGGATTTTGAATATGGAGAAATCAATCTGAATCGACAGTCTATTGAAAGACCGGATGATGAACTTGTAGTTAGTGTTGATGTAACAAATATTGGAGAATCTGAAGGTTCTGAAGTTATTCAAGTCTATGTTAGAGATCTTGAAGCTTCAGTAATTCGCCCACCAAAAGAACTAGTAGGTTTTGAGAAATTAAGTTTGAAGAAAGGAGAGAAAGGAACAGCATCTATCAATGTGAAGGCTGGTGATTTGGCTTTTTATGATGAATCCTCACATGATTGGAAGATTGAATCAGGAGATTTCAAAATCCTAGTTGGAAAATCTTCGAGAGAAATCATTGCAGATGATGAGTTTTCCTATGGATGAGAGAAAGACTTTGAAATCTAGTCATTCTTCCTGAACTTAGTCGCTTGTCTATAGAGGGTGTCCTTCACATAGTCATAAGATGCAATCTTCTTAGGTGTAACAACAACAGCAACCCAAGTAGTCAGCTGGAAGAGGCCTTCACGGTATTCAACAGCACGTTGACTATCCATTCTTCGATTGAAAACCTTCAAGGCTACTTCATCCATATTATCATAGGATATTTCAGCTTCTCCATAGATGAGAACACCCCGTGTGGGAGGACCCTCATCATCTACGAGAATAGTTACACGATTGTCGCGTCTTATGTTCTTAGCCTTTATACTTCCATCTGGAGTTCCAAAAACCAACTTCCCGCTTTCATAGTAGAACCAGACTGGAGCTGCGTGGATTGAACCATCCTTATTATGAGTGCAAACACGTGCCACGGTCACATGATTTAGGAACTCAAGGACTTCATCTGGGGAAAGAGGGGGAGATTGAATATATGGCACCATCTTCACACACTTCTCAAAATGCTACTTTAATAGATTACATCGTGAAGTATATGCGTTTTGGATTTTGTAATTACTATTATAACTCTTTAACAAGACTGATGATTCTGCATGCTATTTTGAAACCAGCTTTTTCATACAGTCTTATTGCGCTTACATTTGCCGCAGGAGTCCCTACTACAGCATATTCGCATCCAGATTCCTTCAATGTGTTCAAGAGATCATTAACAAGAATAAGCGCGAGTCCTCTCCTACGGTAACCTGGTAAGACAGCCATGGGTCCAAGAACTCCAGTACATGGTTTGTGTTTCGATTCCAGTATAAACGCTCCAAGAAAACCAGCAGACACTCCGTCAACAATAGCAATCTTCCAAAACTTTTCAGTAAAGTAACCATAATAGCCTTCAGCCATCCGTTGTAGTAAAGCTGTTGCTTGAATGTGCTCTGTAACAGTTTTGTCAAAACCATGAATCGCTCTTTCTTCGGGCGTTGACGTGAAGGACTTCACAACGATGGATGCAAGATCTTCAAATGTATAGTTCTCACCTGTCTCCAGATGAACATTCTTTATAGCAATAGGGAGGTTCTTCATATTATCAAGTGCCATTATCATGTCGATTGAATCTGGACGATCACGCTCAAATCCAGCTTGTGTGTATAGACGAAGATAGCTTTCGACTAGTTCAGGAAATTTAATGGGATACTTGATGAGATAACCAACACGTTTTACGCCCATAGCAGATAGATACTCCAGAGCTTTTCTCAGCAATGCTGCAGCTATATCAGTTTTAGAAAACTGTCGAATTATTGCTGGTTCCCATCTTCTAATCCAAGCTATGAGGTCTTTGTATCGAAGACCGAGTACCCCAGTTAGTTCAGCCTGTCCTTTAACCCGCGCAATCAGGAATAAATTTCCTGGTTTACCAAAGTCTGAATGAATCTCATCGATTTCTTCATGTTTATTGAAATCAAAAACCGGGTTTTCATGATACCAGTAAAGATGCTTCATAGCACTGGTCCAAGCTTCTGAATATGAATCCCAATTATCTGCAGGCTCAACAATAATTTTGTCTTCGACTTCCATATGAGCTCGCCTCGAATAATGAATGTGCGTAAATAGAGATTGTGTACATCTACGGTCATGCTTATTTTGTTGTCCTCCGTTATTAGGTTGAATCAGAATGAGAATCAAAGCAGTGCTTCGTGATACTGACATCTTGCAATTGGAACCGGGATCAAAAGATAGGATAGCTGCAACCGCGAAGAAAAATATTGACAGAGTAGTTAATTTACCAAGTCTACTCAAAGTCATGGGTCTTAGTATTGAAGAAAGATGCGTCATGCTTGATGCCTTGAAAGATTCGAAACTTCATATTTGGCTATTGAACGACTCGCAACAACATCTAGCCTACTTAAGCGAGAAAAAAGAATCTGATTTTGATGGATATATGTGGCAATAAAAGACGCCTAGCCAATGGTATAATCCTCAGGCTAAGTTCCGATTTTTTGATTTAGTTTGATTAATTCGACTAATAATCTCAGATGAAATTGATATCTGACGACCTGGAGCACTGTCAACCAACTGCTCTATTTCTCCGAAAAGGCGGGTTCTATCATCCTCTAGCTCAGCATTCATATTTTCAGGAAGTTTAACATTTCGTTCCATAGAATTGGCAATTTCAATCTGTTCGAGCAGGTTATCCATGAGTTTAGAAAAAATATATTCGTTCTCACGATCATCATATAGTTCATCTTCCAATTGATCCTCGAGAATATGGAGTATGTATCTTATTGCATTATATGCTTGAAGATGACCCCTATAGTTTTCAATATGGCTCCTTGCGAGGAATAATGCTTCATCAGTTCGGTTCTCAGTGAGAAGCAATCGGCATAAATCCTCAAGTACATAATGACCTGCGGGGTTTTTGCCAAGAAATTCTCTATAGAGTTCTTCTGCGTCTCCAATTCTTAAAGATTGATCTAACAATCTGCCTAAACCACAGATTGCATCTTCATAGGTAGGATTGAGCACCAGCACTGATCTGAATGTTGTTTCAGCTTTCTGGTCTTTGCAGAGTCGAGTTTGAATTACTCCAAGATATGTCATAAGTTCCAGATTATCTGGGTCAATTTCCAGTTGTTTCTTAACGAGGTCTTCAGCCTCAGAGTCACGCTCATCTTCGCAGAGTTTAATTGCGTCTTCTAGCACTTTATAGGATTTGGATTTCACAACAGCAGCCTTCTTTGACACACCAATGTGGGCAATTATTGCAAGTGCCTTTTTAAACAGAATCTCTGAGCAGTATGTGGGTAGTGACCATGCTTAAAGTATACAATACGCGGACCCGAGCAAAGGAAGATTTTGCACCAATTGAAGGAAACAATGTAAGAATGTATGTCTGTGGTCCGACTGTATATGATTATCCTCACATCGGCAACGCTAGGTCCTTTGCGGTCTTTGATACGATACGAAGATATCTCGAATACAAGGGCTATCGAGTAACCTACATCACTAATTTCACAGACATTGATGATAAGATGATCAATAGGGCTAATGAATCGGGTATTGAAGTGTCTGAGCTTGCAGCCAAATTCATTGCTGAATATTACACAATTGCACAGCAGCTCAACCTTAAACAAGCGACTGTCAATCCTCGTGCGACAGAACACATGGATGACATCATTGAGATGGTAAGTCTAATCATCAAGAATGGAATTGGGTATGATGTTGATGGTGATGTCTACTTCAATGTCCCTGCGTTTGAAGCATACGGAAGTCTATCCAGAATTCCTATGGATGAACTTTCTTCTGGAGCAAGAGTTGAGGTGGATGCGAAGAAGAGGGACCCACGTGACTTTGCACTATGGAAAGCTGAGAAACCTGGAGAGCCTTCATGGGACAGTCCTTGGGGCAAAGGTCGGCCAGGCTGGCATGCTGAATGTTCAGTGATGGGGAAGCACTACCTGGGACTACCATTTGATATTCATGGTGGAGGGCAAGACCTAATATTTCCACATCATGAGAATGAAGTTGCTCAATCAGCGGCTGCATATGGAATCGAAATCCCTGTCAAATATTGGCTTCATAATGGCTTTCTGACACTTGACTCTGAAAAGATGTCTAAGTCTGAGGGGAATTTCTCAACAGCAAGAGAAGTACTCGACCATTACGACCATCAAGCAGTTCGTCTGTATCTTGTTACAGGCCAATATCGGCAACCACTAGACTATAATGACAGTGCCATGCAACAAGCGATTCAATCACTTGAACGGATCAAGAATGTTGTAGACACCATAAAGGGACGTATCTCCATCCTTGAAAGAATTGGAAGTCGAGAGTCAGATGCAGACAAGAAGCTTGCTGAAGCCTCAAAGAAGCTTAGAGAAGCTTTTGAGAAAGAAATGGACGAAGACTTCAACACACCAGGTGCTCTCGCTGAGATCTTTACATTTGTGAGAGAAGCCAACTCTCTTACAGCAGATGTTGGAGGTGCTGCAGTACTTCGGGAGTCGCTCGCGGTCCTAACTGAATTGGTTGGGATTCTTGGACTTGACCTTAGTGATGACGCGCAAACCCGCGAAGGAGTTGACCAGTCTTTAGAAACACTGAAAGGGGTTATAGAATTCCTACTCGAGCTTCGGGAAGATGCGAGAAAAGTGAAAGACTTTGCAAAAGCTGACTTGATACGTGACCGCCTGAAACAACTCGGGATAGAAGTTGCTGACTCAAAAGACGGTCCAACGTGGAAGATGAGCTAGCCAGGCCAAACCACGTTAAAAAAATCTTCACTGGAGGGTTAACCCTCCAGTACTAAACCTTCGATATTAGTGAATCTGATTCTTAACATTAACCAAGAGACCTGAATCTTCAAGAACATAGACTTTAGGACTCGGGTTTTCTTTCAAGAATCTATCAACGAGGGTTCTAAGTGCTGCTTGTACTTCAGATGAATCTTTTACGGAACAGCCCTCCATACGATAGACACTACGCAACTCATCAGGATCTAGCCCGCTCACGAGTTTGATATTACCCTCTGCAACATCTAGAAGGATTCTGAAAAGATCAACGGGTTTTTGATTACCAATTTTGAATGTCTTCTCTGACCCATAATTTTCGATTACAGAGCGAAGTGCGTCTGCAACCTCAAGATCTTTTACAGCATGTATAGCTTCCTCGTACCCAGCACTGCCGATACCATCTTCGCAAGGTGCAAGGAGAACAATCCAACCGTTTCGGTCGTGACGCACAGCATTCCATGCTGCATGGATTCCTTTTCCTGCTTGGTAGAGATTCACACCAAGTTCTCCAACAGACACGAAGACGATGTCTCCGGGATCATCAACATCTACAACTCTGAGCTTTTTCAAAGGAGAAGCAGCCGCATTATGGCATTCAATTATATCACCAGCTTGGATGTAGACTATCGTACCATGGTTTACAATTGTATCCACACAGAATATGGGTATTCTCTTCTTCATGATAGATGTAATCTCAATCATATCTTCAATTACTGGATTCCCTTCACAATTCCCTAGCCGACAATCTTCATTGAATCCTTTCTCAAGATCAAACATCCGAGGGTGGTTAACGCGTATGGTTTCTCGGCCAGCCACTCCAGGACAAAACAACTTTACAGTTCCAGCTTGACCAGCGAAGTAATGGTACTCACTATCGCTTAGTGGAATCAACATACAGGAGTCTAAAACATGTTGGTCGATGAGAATGGGCGTTCCTCTCAATGTTTCCCCGACATGTGTGTTTCCATGGTCACAATCATGACTTAGAACATTGTTGCCCCATTCCTTGTATAACTTTGACCCTAAAATTCGGGATTCAACATCTTTTGGTGTAGCAGGGACATGAGAACCATTCGATATCATAATCCAGATATCTTCCTTTCGAACTCCTAGGTTAATGAGGCGGTCTGCAATGGGTGGAAGGAGAACTTTCGTGTGAATATTCGGACGTGTCTTATCATCTACCATGAATAGAATTCTACTGTCTTTTTTATAGGCAGCCTTAACAAATTCATCGAATGGCTTCGAGCCAAGAGGCGAATTAAGCACATCATCGAGTTTTTTATTGAAATCGGTAAAATCGGGAATGTACTCATCAACTTGGAGTATCGATACATCTTCTATGCTCTTAGGGATGAACTCATCAACTTCATCGCCACCATAATTCAACGGAGTATTGTAATAGGACATGATGGTCGCCACCTGATTATTGTGAATGCGTATATGTAATGCTTACGGTTTGTCCACAAACAACAAGATTATTAGACGAGCCTAACTTTTTTAGACTAGACTAAGTTTCTTAGTTTCATCTAAGAGTTGAATCACTGGCGTCAGTCACACGCTAGTCCTTGAGGCAAGAGAGGCTTGGCAATGGACGAAAAAGGGACCTATACAGACCAAAATAATCACCGACTACTTATTTCAGTTAGACCTGGTAATATTTGTAAATTGGTTGGGGTTTCTAATACAAGAATGGGATTTGGGCGTCATAGACATCAAAAACATCACAGATCAATTGGTTGGTTTGGTCGATTTTTCAGACACCACGAAAATTGGGAGCAGAAGAAAAGGGAGTGGCACATGAAAGGTGAGCGCCAGATTACAAAACGTCTACTTGATCTTGGGCTCACAAAGGGTTGTACTTTCAAGGTTGTTCATGGAAGCGAAAGAGGACCTATACTTGTGGAAGTAAGGGGGACTAGAATAGCATTGGGTCATGGACTTGCTAGTAAAGTCCTTGTTGAGGTTCTGGAGGAGCATGAATGAAAATTAGAGTTGCGTTAATAGGGAACCCCAATGTTGGCAAGTCAGTCATTTTCAACAACCTAACAGGACTTAGGCAGCATACTGGAAACTGGCCAGGAAAAACTGTTGAAATGAAACAGGGATACTTCAAGCATCATGGTGTTGAATTCGAGGTTATAGACTTACCAGGCGTGTACAGTCTTAGCGCTGTTTCGGAAGATGAGAAAATTGCTCGTTCCTTTATCGTGGACCATCGACCAGATGTAGTTGTTGACATTATCAATGCTTCTCAATTAGAGAGGAATCTCTATTTGACACTCCTTCTTATCGAACTTCAGGTTAACCTGGTAATCGCACTCAACATGTATGATGTTGTTGAAGCAAGAGGAGACAGAATTGACATCGAAGGTCTCTCTAAATACCTTGGAGCAAATATAGTTGCAACAACAGCTACCCGGAAGGAAGGGATTGAAGAACTTAAAGACACAATTTTTGCAGCTGTGCCCCGACACTATTTTGATACTACTGAGGAAAATGATAAAGCTGTAGATATTCATCCTGCGGGGGATATTGATGGTGGAGACCACCTGCACTATCATCCAATACATCACCATCATGGTGAATTTGAGCGTTTAGAACCTCCAAAAATCAAGTATAGTCCACGAATTGAATTGAAACTCAAACAACTTGTAACTATACTCCAAGAGGAGAAAGAGCTCCTTGATAGATTTCCACCTAGATGGTTGGCTCTCAAGGTTCTTGAGAGGGACCCAGAGATACTCACTCTGTTTGAAAATTCGCCAATCAAGGAACGTGTCTTGGAGGTTACGCTGTGAAGTACCTCTCAGATTCAGACTTAGAGCCTGAATTAGATGAGGAGGAGGAGCCAATCGATCCACAGATTATTCTTGCAGATGAAAGGTATGAGGTGATAGGTCAGATACTTTGTGAAATCTATGAACCTGGGAAAGGAAAATGGATTTTAAGTGACATGCTTGATAGAGTCCTGCTTCACCGATACCTTGGTCTACCAATATTCTTAGTTATAATGTGGGCTATGTTTCATTTCACATTTGAAATATCTCTAGTATTCATGGAGATGATTACGCAGTTCTTTGCCTGGATTGGAACTTATACGACTCAAATTCCTAATCCTCTATTGGCATCATTGTTGACTGATGGAATTTTAGGTGGCGTTGGATTTATTCTTACATTTATTCCGCCAATCTTTTTCCTTTATCTGGCAATTTCCATTCTTGAAGACACAGGATACCTCTCAAGAGCCGCTTTTGTAATGGATCGGTTCATGATGAAGATGGGACTTCATGGAAGGTCATTCATTCCACTACTCCTTGGTTTTGGATGCAGTGTGGCTGCGGTGATGGCTGCGAGAACAGTAGATGGAGAATCTAATAGACTGACAACAATCCTTGTGAGTCCACTAATGTCATGTGCTGGCAGACTCCCAATCTATATTCTGATAGCAGGTGTCTTCTTTCCAGCGATTGCGGGGACTGTTCTATTTCTCATGTACATGCTTGGTATTGTAATGGCTATAGTCGCAGCTATTATCTTCAAGAAAACTATTCTGCGAGAAGAATCATCCTCTATGCTTATGGAACTATCACAATATCAGATTCCAACAGCTCATGGTTCATTCAGGCATATGTGGGATAGAGGCATCTTGTTTGTACGAACTGCAGGGACGTACCTGTTGGCTGGTAGCATCATAATGTGGGTGCTATCAACCTTTGGTCCTTCGGGATTAGGAGTACCAATCGATGAATCTTTTGCAGCGATCCTTGGTCGTTTCTTTGAGCCAGTCTTTATACCATTAGGCTTTAGTTGGCAGGTAGTCACTGGACTAATCTTTGGATTTCTTGCCAAAGAAGCAGTCATCCAATCACTGGCAATAGTCTATGCAGTTGGTGGTCTGACTCTTGAAACTGCACTCATTGCAAGTATAAACCCATTGACTGCTGTTGCTTTGATGGTTTTCGTGTTGATCTATATCCCATGTCTTGCCACAGTTGGTGCAATAAGGAAAGAAACTGGGTCTTGGAAATGGACGGGGTTTTCCATCACATACCAACTTGTCCTTGGATACTTAGTTGCATTACTAATTGTAATCATTGGAGGGGTGTTCTTTGTATAGAAATGAAATCGACCTCCCGGAAGATGGCAGATGGCCCTCTCTACTAACGTTATTGATTGGAATCGCATACCTTAGTGTTGGAATAGTGCAACTTCTCTCAAGTCTTCATGTGATAATTCCAATTGCTGGATTCTCGAATATTGTTGGAGGATTTCTCCTAATGATTGTGGCATCGGTCTTCTTGACTGGAGTCAAACCGCTTTCAGAGAATAATCAAGAAGGTTATGCCTTTATTGCTGTAGGCTTCATCCTCGCAGCAGTCTTATTTTGTCTTCAAATCTTAGTCATCTTAACAAATAGTCTTGGTTGGGTTCTTCGTTTTGAAGATTGGATAACGTGGAACATCTGGAACGATATAACACCATCACTCTGGATGTTCGTCTTACTGATTACTGGAACTGGTTCACTTTGGGTCGTTGGTAACATGAAAGAAAAAATCATAGGTGTAAAGAGGGAGGATTCCCAAGAATGATCAAGAGAGTGTTACAACTAATTTTGAAAGAGGGCATTCTAGACAAGAAACAGATTGCTCATCGTTTGGGTATTCAAGTTGAAACACTTGATGATATAGTTCGATTACTTGTCGAAAGAGGATTCCTTAGAACAGAAGAGAATGGTTGTGATATTGAAGCCTCCTGTTCTGGATGTCACAGTACCTCAGATTGCGAAATGATTTCTAATACAGATCTGGTTTTCTATGTGACAGGTAAAGGGAGAGCATATGCAAACAGGGTTGGAGGTGAAAGTAGTTGAGTCTACCAGAGATGGATGATATTGAACTTACGAAAGCTCTTGAAATGTATGTGAAAGTAGCTTATGAACTAGAGGAGGAATTAGGGATTGCTACTGTTTCAGAAATGGCAGAACGGCTAGGTGTCAAAGCACCAAGCGTGACTGCAGCACTCCAGAAGCTTGATTCAATGGGTGTAGTAAAGTATCGTCGTTATCAGAATGTAAAACTTACAAAACTTGGAAAATTCGTAGCAAAGAAACTCCTCAACCGAAACAAGACTTTGATGGACTTCCTTCTTATGATTGGGGTGGATGAGGAAACTGCAACTATTGATGCTTGCGAAATTGAACATGTTGTTAATCCAATAACAATTGAGAAGCTAACAGAGTATATGAAGAAACTCTCACATGATTGATAAATAGCCGTTGTCAAATGTTAAATGTGGAAGATTAGTATATCTGTCAAGTATACGTTCACAAGTCGGAGGAGGCGACGCGTATGAGTTCGCGACCTGATGTTCATAGAATCCTGGTAGCAGGGGATGAAGAACTAGGATTCAGTTTTTGCGCAAAGGCTCTTGATAGGACACTCGATGATCCAAGGACCAAAGCAAGAGAATCTTTGGAGGAAACTTGGCCCGAGGATGAATGGACAAAGCTTGTCACTGTTTCAGAAGATGGAGTTATCACAACCTATGAGTTAGACCTAGAACTTCATGGCCCCTGGGTATGGGAGCTCTATAGTACTTTAGAACCGAAGGATTACTTTAGAAGATTCTCTGGTGTTGTCCTTTGTGCAAATCCATTTAGAGAA
>PJET01000141.1 GCA_002825515.1 Candidatus Thorarchaeota archaeon MP11T_1
GGAGACTTTGTTGCAGTATTGGGACCAAGTGGATGTGGTAAATCTACGCTATTGCATGTCATGTCGGGCCTCGAAGCTCCTTCATCTGGTCGTGTTCTTGTTGATGCCGTGGATGTCACGCTGATTAGTGAGAGAGATCTCCCAAAGGTACGTGCTCAGAAGATTGGCTTTGTGTTCCAGTCCTTCTTATTGGTTGAGAATTTGACCGCATATGAAAACATTGAGTCTGTTCTTTGGCCTAGAGATGATTTGACAAAGCAGGAACAAGAGAATCGTACTCTTGCAGTTCTCCGTGAAGTGGATATGTTGGAGAGAAGAGACCACTTTCCAAAACAACTTTCGGGTGGAGAGCAACAAAGAGTGGCTATAGGTAGAGCTTTGGTGAATGATCCTCCAATACTATTCTGTGATGAGCCAACCGGCAACCTAGATTCAAAGACCGGTGAGAATATTCTCAAAATTATTGCACAGCTCAATAGGGAGAGAGGAATGACAGTCGTTCTCGTCACACATAATCATGACATAGCCAAGTTTGCCAAGCGGACACTCAACATGAAAGACGGAGTATTAAGACGAGCCGCATAGTCCAACACGGAGTCCAGATAATCATGGGTCAATCTGATTGTCAGAGATTAGAGAGACTGGCAGAGGATTTGGCAGAATCAGGAAAGAACCATGAAGCCATGACTCTATTTCAGAGGGCTGGTGACTGTTGGAAAAACTGGGAGTCATTTTCAAAAGCAGCTCAGGCTTATGAACGTGCATACGAGCATGGGATGCTAGCTCAAGAATATATTACCGCAGCTCTAGTTATGACAAATGCGAGCACAGCTTGGGTAAAGCATGGGGAGCATGAGAAATTTGAAATTGATTATCAGATTGCAGCTCAAGCCTATGTTTCTGCTGCTGAAAAGAATAAAGACCCCTATTTGCTATTGGATGGAGCATTTTGTGCAATCACTGGTGGCGACCTTGAACTATCACGACAACTGATTGAAGGTGTCATCCAAGTAACTAAGGGAGAAGTAACAGGTCTAATTGATCTCGCTCTAATGCTTACCGAGTATCGTTTTGGAGATGCTAACAAGTTAATGGAAACTGTCCTAGCAGATGAGCTAGAGAGAGAAGAACTCTACAAACTTAGACGTATGTTTGAATTCGTTCTAACTGGGTTTGTAAGAACCTCTCTAGAGTCTGAGGCAGCAGTTACATTAGCCAGTCTTGAAGAAAGCACAGGTTTAGAGAGAAGACAGTTGAAGAGATTGATTGTTAGGCTTATAGAAAATGGGTATATTCCAGCATATCTAGATGAGGTTTCAGATGAGCTTGTTGTTGACAGTGATCGTTATGATATTGATACTCTAGAAAAGCGAAAAAGACCCATTTTAAGTAGAGACCTTGAAGACCCCGGAGCATGGGACATCGATCTTGAGGATGAGTGATCAGAACACTGAACCCAATTGATGAATAGCCTCTAGAAAATCCTTTTTAGTACCATTGCTGATTCAGTCAATTGCCCGCCAAATTTAACATAGGTGGAACTGAAAATGGCTGAAGGGCTGAAATGGATGCAGTGTCCCATCTGCAAGGAATCACTCTACTGGGAGGTTCCAACGGATAAATTGAAGAAAGTCAAACGTTTTCCAGCCCCAGTCGTTGTGAAGCACAAGGACCATTATCTTGTGTGTTATTTGGATAGTCACCATCAACTTGCAGATACTGAAATTGCTATTGCATCTGTTGAAGGAAAAGAAAAGAAATAGGTCATACAATTTTTTGATTTGTTTCATTCATCCGATCTCATTATCCATAGCCCATTCGAGTACACGAGCAGCTTGGGCACTCGCCATTCCCCAAGAGCGGAGATTAAGAATTAGGTTTCGAATTCCAGTTATCCAATCATCAAAGAGGTCCTGTATTCTCTTTCTGATACCAGGGTCTTCTTCCTGCCTATAGATTGGGAGAATCATATCAACTAGACTCTGTGAAAGAACTAGGATAGTTTCCAATCTAGCAATCCATTCTTCACGAGGCAACCCTGACAATGTTTGTGCAACAGCAAGATGATAATCGTATTGAGCAGTGAAATATCGAAGTCGCCAACTTAGAACCTCAACGAGAAGTGTCGTGTGTGCTGTACTTGGAGCTGTTTTAATGAGCAAACTAAGAAATCGTTGTGTCATTTCGTCAGCTGATTGACTGGCATCATAATAGAGTGCCATTGCTTGTTGGTACTCCTCGTTTATAAGACACTCGCTAGCTCGATCTACAGCTTGCTTAAAACGTTCAAGCAGTGCTTTTGTGGATGCGCCTTCAATATCTTCCAATGAGAAGTCTACCTCTTCATTATTCCTTTCCGCAATTGAATGACAAACGCGTTCATGAAACTTGTTGTTTAGTCTAGACCAATGATGAGGTTGCGGACTAATCCAATAAGATGTTTTTCCTTTTCTATTCATTAAGCCCATCAACAGGCGGAGGATGTTTCAGTTTATACTCTTCCGAAGCATGAGTCCAGTTCATGAATTCTTCATTAGGGGGGTTATTTCTATAGAGTTCCTCACGCAGAGCCTCTAGGCACCTGTTTTCGACACCTAACAGCTCTGCCATAGTCAAAACTTTGTTCCCAGATTTTTCTGCAGCTTTTAAGACAGGCACTATCCATAACTCCCAGTTTCTATCTCTCATCAGATGATGATCTACAATAAGGGTAGGAATTGTTGATGCAAGAACGACAAGAGAATTTAATGCAACATCTCGCTCGTTGTCTTTAAACTTGGACAAATAGGTGGGAGGCCCACCGATTATGAGTACATCAGGAACGCACTGCAGAATATACTGAAGCGTGTCAGGCATAACTGGACCTTGAACATCAGGTGCAAACATGAAGCGCTTACTAGAATACTCAACTAATGTAGATAATACATAACCAAGGGGTGACTGAATTGGACCGTGGTGAAGCGGTGGAGAGCAGGTTACCTCTGTATCATTGAATCTGAAAGTCCTATCATCAGCCCATTCAAGATTCGTAACAACTTCTTGAACATCCTTTTCGAAATAGAAACCTCGTCGCCTTTGTGAGGGGTTGATATTCTCTCGGTAATCTTTTGTTAGTACAGTCTTTCCAGAAAACATCGTTCTGCGTTCGTTCCTAGTGCTCAGATTATAAACACGATTTTCAAAACCAGGTCTGATGTGATCAAAATGATAATGAGAAACCGACAAAACGTCTGCTGCTTCAGCTGCACTTATGATTTTAGTTAATGATTTCTTAAGAGCTATGTATTCTTCTGGATGCGGCTCTAATTTGTATCGTTTTGCTATAGCTGCTGAAGGGTCAAGTAATATGTTAATGTCAGGAGTAACAACGCGAGTGCATAATGAGCGAGTCCCAAGACTTTCAGCAGCAAGGGGAGTGATTTCCATATTACCGAGTTTCATTACTAGCCGTCCTATAGTAAATCAAATGATACCCGTTTCCATCGTGTAATAATTCAGCTTCATACGTCGAGTGAATTGACTCTTGATTGTTGAAGCACTTGAACATCTGGTAGTCAGATGGTAGAAACTGGTCTTTCAAGGAAATAATATCGTTTTCAGAAAAGAGTGCGAGGTTTCCCTCTCGGTGGTTCTCCCTGAAAGAAGGAATCTCTGCATAACTGACAAAGATTAGAAAGTGAGCTTTGAGAGATCCATTGGGTTCAATAAGTCGTTCAGAAACAAGTCCACGATACCTGTAATTGTAGATTTTAGGTGCCCCAGTTTCTTCCATAACCTCTCTTATTGTGGCAGACCGTATATGCTCTCCTTGACCTACTTTACCACCAACCATACTCCAGAGATTTTCGTAAGGTGGATTTCTTCTCTGAAGGAATAGATATCTTTCACCGCATCGGAGTATCGAGATAGCAATAGGCACAATTTTTGTCATTCAGTCCACCCTTTATGAGGAAAGATGAAATCTATGCTTTAAAGCTAGAGGCCACCCTCAAAAAATGATGAAGCTAACATTCATAGCAAGCAATGGACGCCAATTGCGTAGGTCTGAAATTGGACAAACTGCTCACGGATAACATTCGAGAACGCATTCTCGCACAGGTGACACCGACAAAAAAGGAACTAGATGTACAAAAGACTGTCATCACTTCATTGAAGCACGCTTTATCGAACCATACAAGTTCGAAACAATATTCCTACTCATTCATAGAGGAACAAGGTTCAACAGGTAGAAAACAGACACAACTTCGCGGTGCAGCAGATATAGATTTGTTTGTGGGACTTAAACCAGAAGACTACTCAGCTATTTTGAATCAAACACAGCAAAAGAAACACCGTGAGATTGATCGTCTAATGGACAATATGGTGAAGAATTGGTTTGAGCCAGCCATAGCAGATTTAGATGCGACCAATGTGCAAAGAGCTTTTTCACAACATCCTTACCTGTCATTGAAGAAAAATGAATTAGAAATTGATATTCTTGGTTGTTTTGATATCGATTCAAATTATCTAGCTGAAAAGGGGCCAATCACTGCGGTTGACAGAACTGTGCATCATACACGATACATTGCAGATAGACTAAATGATGAGAAAAGAAATGATGCAAGGATATTGAAGTCGTTTGTAAGAGCAAGTCATGCATATGGAGATCGATGTGCAGTTGGGAGAATGGGAATAACAGGGGTTTCTCTAGAACTACTGGCACTTTTCTCGAAAAAATTAGATGATGCTCTCTTTGCTCTTGAACATCTTAATAGCAAACCAATAGACCCTAAAAATCGATCATTGAAGGAGTTACGAAAGGTCCCTACGTTTAAAGATGACTATATCATTCTTATTGATCCAACAGATAGTCAAAGGAATATTGCCTCCAGTTTTACTCCAAGAGCCTATGAATGGGTCAAGTATCGCATAGGCAAACTGCGAGAAGCCTCAACGATGGACAGTGAAGAAGAAGTTTGCGAGCTTTTCCTTGAGTCACCAATTCCCACTGATAATCTCCCAAGATGGATAGGAAAGCATGCATTTTCCAGAGAGTTCATTTCTGATGGTTCAAAGCATTACACAATTTTGAGGGACAAGCTGTACCGAGTGTCCAAGAGGATACAAACAGCTCTTCAATCCGAGAGAACAGGAGAACCTAGATTTGGAGAGTCTCTTGTAGAGGTTTATTTCGAGGGTGATAGATACTCAATCGGTCTGATTGTTGAAGAGCCAAAAATCTCTCAATACTATACAAGAAGAGGACCTCCAATGAATCTTGTTGAGGCGGCAGAGGAGTTTCGAAAAAGTCACCGTCAAGTTGAAGTTCGTGAAGGATTTCTCTGGACAACTGAAGAAAGGGAATGGGACAATCCAAAGGAGCTTATCGACAGCATTCTAAATGACAAACCAATCCAAGGTTTGAAAATAACAACAAAGACTAGCGAGGTTTCAAAGAAAGTACTCAACGTTCTCTATAGATATATTCTACTTGTTGAATCTTCTTTCCTTGAGAGAATAACAAAAGTTAAGGATAGTGACCATGAAAAACCACGGTGAGTCATGTTGTTAAAGGACAAGATTGCTTTCATCTCACATCCGAATTCAAATCCTCACAGGATGCCATTCCCCAAACCTCACTTAGAATCTTTTGAGAATCCTCTTAGAACTCAAATTGCCATGGCATATCTTGAGAAAGAGGGTGTACTTGATAATACCGTAAAGGTCAAGGCGTCTAAAGCTAAATTAGAACACGCTCTTCTTGTCCACTCTGCATATCTTGTTGAATCAGTCGATTTAATGTCAAATATAGGCGTTGGACAACTTGGTGAGGCGTCTTATGCGAGTCCAGATTTACTTAGATCTGCTTTATTATCAGTAGGAGGAGCAATGCAGGGGACTGACATGGTATTGTCGGGGGAGGTTAGACATGCATTTTCTTTGATGCGACCGCCTGGACACCATGCTACGTCATCAAATCCAATGGGACTTTGCTATTTCAATAATATAGCTATTGCTGCTCGTCATGCTTTAAACAACCAAAAGATCAACAGGGTTTCAATCCTCGATTTTGATGATCATCATGGAAACGGAACATCAGAGATTTTTTACTCAAATCCAAATGTCCAGTTAATATCAATTCATGAGTATGATTACGAGAACTTTGGACTGGGACATTATGCGGAACTTGGTCATGGTTCTGCAAAAGGGACAAACATCAATATCCCTCTTCTTGAAACCTCTCCAAATGTGTCATATGAAACATCAATAGAAAAGGTGATTGGACCAGCAATTAAGAGATTCAATCCAGATCTGATCTTGGTTTCAGCTGGGTATGATGCGCATTATGCAGATCCGGTGGGAAACATGGATGTTGATTCACGAGTCTTTTGGAGGTTTGGTGACTTCATCCGTAAGATTGTGGATAACGTTGAAGCAATCGGCTCAATCTGGGTGCTTGAAGGAGGGTATAACGTATTCACTCTAGGACCTTCCATTCTTGCAAGTTTGAAGGGACTTATGGGAGAAAATGTTCCGAAACTTGATGATCAAATAGAGAGAGAAGAGTTTCAGCACATCATTGATGCGAATAATGAAGTTGTAGATAAGGTGCTTGAAACAGTAGAACCCCACTGGTGAGATTCTAGTTCAGCTGGTGACATGAACAAGATTTTAAGGCTACTCGAGTTGGCGAGCGCACTATCAATCATGGTGGAACTAAATATTGGGTAAGAAAAGGAAATCTGGTGGCAGAAGCAAAGGCAAAGCGGGCAAGACTGGAACAGTTCAATGCTCGAAATGTGGACGCATCGTGCCAGCAGATAAAGCGAAAAAATACACGAAAAGAGTTTCAGCAGTTGACCCTCAGCTCGCTCGCGAACTAAGGGCACAGGGAAGTTATATCCAGACGAGAAGAGTCACATCGTACTACTGTGTTAGCTGCGCGGTACATGCAGGAAGAGTGCATATTAGACAAGCATCTGAAAGGAGAACTGCATAGTATAATTGATAACAAACGCATCATGTACGCGCTTCACACTGAAAACCAAAGTCTATTGGATAAATAACAAAACAGCTGGTAAGCCAAATGCCAGAGTCCACCATGTTAAGATTCATACAACTTTTACCTCAAGCTTCTCCAGAAGGAGAGTTTCTATTGAAAGATCTCCCAGGTTCTGGAAAGCGCGTTGACGTGCTTTGTAGAGACCTCGCTGCTTGTTTTGAGTGGGGACCAATATGGTTTCCAAAGTCTAATCTTGAATTAATTGCTTTAATTGGAGAAACAACAGTTCTTACTTTCAGGTATCCACAGAATCAGATACCTCTTGGAGAAGTTGGATGGGCATCTGTAATTAAAGAGGCTTTGAGAGGGCAAGAACCTGCTTTTGTTGAAGTTTCCGAAGGATCTCTTGATGATATCATTGGAAAACTGAACCAACCAAAGGAGTCTGGATTGTGGGTTTTGGATGAGGAGGGTGTACACTTATCCGACATTAAAGCAATTCATCAATTTACTCAGAACAGTTTTATGCTTGGAAACCATAAGGGCTTTGATTCTCAGACAAAGAACCTCATTTCGGAATTGGGTATTCCAAAATTATCTCTTGGTAAAAAGAGTTATCTTAGCAGCCACTGTCTCGCTGCCATAATCTCTGAGTTCGAAAGGAAGGTCAGATGATGCCAGACGACGACAACACCAATCCAACACAGCAACCAAAAGCTATGACAAGACTTGCAAACAAGCTGACCAAAGAGATGCTTTGGATGTACATCCTTCGTTTGTTGCAAGAGAGACCTCACTATGGTTATGAGATTAAAGAATTGATTACCAAACGATTTGGTTTTTCCCCAGCTACTGTTAGTGGATACGCAATTATCTATAGATTGACAAAAGATGGACTCATTGAAGAACAAAGAAAAAGCGATTCACCAAGGAAGTACTATTCAATTACGGAAAAAGGTAGCAGAGCTATGTCTGAAGCAAAAGCATTCCTTGGAAAAACAATGGATATGGTTTTTGATAAAACATCATGAAGTTCTAGTTATTCAATTATCGGTATTTGACTGAGTCTGCAAGTATTTCGGATCTAAGACGAATTTTGTTTTCATCGATTACGAAATTCATTGCTTGACTCTCGACTTTCAGACTTGCTACTGATGAGGCGTAGACCCCACAATCGATAAGCGAGCACTCATCAATCAATTTTGATGCAAAAGCAGCAAGATAAACAGATCCTGCTTCCGTTGAATCTATTTCTTTGGTTTTATAGGATGGAATAATGCTGAAATCATTTCCATCATAGACTAGGCTGCCTTTTTCTCCAAGAGTAATGACGCAAATTTCTGAAGCCCATTCCACTATTAATTCTGCTGCGAGAAATATGTCAGATTCACCTGTTAATAGCTCAGACTCCAATTGATTTGGTTTAATAACATCGAGGTAGCTCTGTGTCTTTTCTGCTACACTAAAATCTCGTATAAGTTCTAAACGACCTTCAGAATTCAATTTCCGAAGTTGCGGGTCGAGAAAGACGAGAGCTTCTGTTGAATTACATATCCATTCAACAAACTCTGCACTAAGCTCTTGTAAAGACGGACTCAACAGAATAGACCTTGTGTTCAGAAATTCATCAGGAATATCTCGGATATTGATTGTATAGGGATTGACAATGATGCTCATACTTCTTGAAAAAGATGGAGTCCGGAGCTCCACAACATCCTTATCTTTTGCTTCAATTAGGTAATACTCTGGTATATTCAGAGCATCAATTCCCCTAATGAAATTGTCAGTCAGCTCATTTCCAACTGAACACACAATAGCCATCTGTTCGAAACCAATCTTTGCAGCAGTTCCAGCAGCAAATATGCTTGGCCCAGTCACCTCTCCATTGTTGAACGTTGGATTTCCAATTACAACAAGATCATACATCTACGCCTTCACCACGTTCTGACTCGCCTATAATCTTCTTTGCATACAGTAATCTCTGAGCTACTGTAATGTGAGAGAGAATTCCGACTATCACAATACAAAGAGTAAGAATATTGGTGATGTCCAATATCACAAAGAAATCAAGTAAGACGGGCACTGCAGTCAGCATTTCAATCCAGATGTTTGTATTTGGAACAGCTAGAAGCAAGATTCCTGCTATAGTGAGAATCAGCTTCTCTTGGCGTTCAGCTATGCCAACTGTGCAACTCTTCATGCCCCCAACCGATTCAGCTTTGGCACGAGCGAAACTAGCCATAATCATTCCAAAAAGTGTAAAGAAACCCCAAAACCATGGGATAAAAGTATCGCCCGCATTATAAGGCCACCAGGGTATTGTAACTGCATTTAAAGGACCCATCATTAGACCAAGCATGAAAAGAAACTCTGCGTACCTGTCAAGGGTATGGTCGAAAGTAGCACCGAATTTCGATACGAGACCTGCTGCTCGTGCAACAGCACCATCAAACATATCCATAACAACTGTTAGAATCATGAAAAGTAGACCAATAATAAGATCACCTATTGCAAAGAACCAAGCACTAACAAGAGCAACAACAACTGTGAGCCCTGTAATCATATTCGGAGTGATGCCTGTTCGAGCAAGTGCTTTTCCAACTGGCATCATTGCACGTTGATATCGTTCTCTTAAGGATCCGAGCATAAGTTTCACAAATCCAGTACTATAGGCCAAGTTTCGCCGACTTATATAGCGTTAATAAACGTGTTGTGGAATACTCACAACACACTCATTATCCGATTAAGGACCCATTCATTACCTAAGAGGTTCAAGAACCCGCCCAGTCTTGGACCGGATTTTCGTGATATCAAAATCCTATAAAGAACAATGAATGCTCTTTTGTCTTTCAAACCAACTTCCCTAGCTGTTTCAAACACTTTGGTTTGTAATTCTTCGTCATCAAGTGGGTTTTCTTTCAGAATCTCCACGAATTTCCTGAGAAAAGCACGATCATCATCTGTAAGGGTATCTTTGATTTCCTTAGGAACTGTTTCAGAAACCTCTACCTTATCCCGTTCACTTCCATACTGAGAAGCCCAATTCTTTGCTCTTTTGAGTCTTGATGGAATCAACTCTTTTGCTGCCGGTGGTACATTTTCAATTGCGTATTGCTTCTTCAAGACCATCTCGCACCTTTCCAAAATTGCTTTTGTCCCTAGAATATCTTCCATTTGAGATGTTATTATTGCGAATTTGAATGGGAGTTTTGGTACATACTCTTGCGGAACATCTCCTGGTAGACAAAGGGGGTAAAGTAATTGAGCTATCGTTTTCTGCTCTTCAGATGCGTCTTCAAGACCATGATAGACTCTTTCAAACTTCTCGAATTCATCAACCATGTCTGGTATCCGTTCTGGTCGAATATCATAGGCGCGAGTAATACCGGTTTTCAGCATTAAATATCGAAATAGCTCAGGAGGTGCGATTGCTAGCCAATCCTTTGGAAGAAATACTATTCCATCTGAAGTTGTCATATCCCGACCTCCAATACCCACCCATTCAAATGGAACTTTCACAGGACCATCCCATCCAAAGATTTGTCTAGATATTTCCAGACCTGTATCAAAAGACCCACCTTTCACAGAGTGATCCTTCCCCGCAGGTTCGCATGTAACATTAAGAACGTACCATTTGACAGGCCAGTCAACACGCCAAGAAAGTTTCACTCGAACCTCGGTTAGAGGGACTTCAGCATCATGCCCACATGATGGACAGGAAAATGCGACCTTGTCAGTGCTTGAATCATAGTTAGTAATTCTGTTAGGAACAATAGCACCCTTTGCGCCGGATTGGATACGACCGCATATTGGACATATTACTGAGCCAGGATACCATGTCTTCATAGATTCAATATAATCCGCTTTCTGTTCATCATTGAAGTCGCGGGCAACATAATCTATGAGGATTTGTCGAATGGTTTGTGTATGTTTCAGACATATTCTGACAGCTTCCAGCATCTCAGGCGTTTCGTATATCTTGCTTTGCCAAATTATTTCAGGATTGACACCAAATTCTGGAAATGTATCGATGAGTTCCTTTGCGGCATGAGCTCCGAAACTTTCACAACATCCGAACTCATCTGGGACATCCGAGTAGGGTTTCCCAAGCCATTCTTCAAGGGAGAGTGAAACACTCGGAGGAAACGAGCGCACTGGGTCGAAATCATCAATTACAAGAAGGGTGTAAGCATTTTTACCTGCCTCGAGGAGTTTGCGTTTAATTACATCTGCTATGATGAGCTCACGTACGAATCCTATGTGGATACTACCACTAGTACTTTTTCCAGTGGAGATACGATAGACATCAACATCTCGTTTCAATACTTCATTTAGAATATCAGTAATCCAGTGTATTGAAAACTCATCTTCCTGCGTGTCTTCAGGGGACATATATCACTCCTCACATATCCCCGAGGACTGAGCCTAAAGAAGGTTATCATCAAGATGAGAACTCAGAAACAATAAGATCGTTCCTCGTTGCGAAGAAGACATAGGTGGGAATCGATGCTAGAAGTATGACCACAATCATGGCAGTCAAGACAACGATAACTGATACAGGGAGATATGCCAGGGAAGGAACAGCAGCCTCTGGAATCAATGCATAGATACTCAGTACGGTACTAACTATGAGCGCGGGAATGCCTGCTCTCAACCCTACATCCAATCCTTCTGCAATCATGACTTTCGCTAGAAAGGATGGCTTTGCTCCAATAGATTTCATGATGATATAGTCTCGGAGGCGTCCGAATACTGAAACCAACAGGTAATTCATAAGGCTTAGGAATGCACTTAGGAGAGTCACAATTGCTATTGGGTTCAATAGCGCCCAAATCGCATCGATTGTTACGAGATTTCCTTCTAACACATCTTGCTGTCTGAAGGTATCTAACCCATAACCTTCTGCAAGTATATCAATTTGTGAGATTATTGAATCATCATATTCTTCAAGTTGAACCAGTAACAAATTCGTTCCCGACACGCCATATGCACTTTGCAGCTGCGATAGATCCATTAATGCCATCATTCCGCCATTCAAAGTGTCAAAGGCTTGAGCTTGGATTTCCAATGAGATACCCTGTACACCTAAACTCTGTACAAGAGGGTCTACAAAGAGGTCAGTGGCCATTCTGCCACCGATCCAGACCTGTTGAGGGTTGTCAAATCGTTGGCCTTCATAATACCAATCAGATATGGTTGAATCCCAATTAACCCCGACTAAAGCTGCAGAGGATGTACGGTCCAATCCGATATATTCGTACTGTTCAAGTTCCTCGTTCCAAAGAATAGCAGGTAGCTCCTCTACCTCCGAATATACGATGAGCCTAGATTCCACTCTATAAACACCCAGAATGTCCTCAATATCATCAAGAAGCTGTGTGGGAACCATATCTGAACCACTAAGATAATTGAATGAAGCATTTAGAGGTGACCCATAGAGTGAATATGAGTTATAATACGAGTTCAAAAGGTCTGGATTACCTAGAGCCACTACATTTGTTCCCATGGAGCGAGTCACATACGAAATAGAGGTAGTATGTACGACACCACCTCCAATCCAGAGGAGTGATGCAATAGTAAAACTCAGGAAAAGGGAGATTACTGTTCTCCTAGTTCCTTTTAGTCGTCTCCCCGTGCCTTTTGTCGCTATACGAAAGGGCAGACCAAAACTATCTAGATAACCAGCAACTCGAACCTTTGTGCCAACATCTGGATTCAAAGAAAGTGATGGCGATTCTTGAACTGTGTCGTAAATTGGTTTCTGGGCTGATAGATATCCAGCAATGAGGAGTACTATTGCTAGAACAGCCACTTGTAATATTGGAAAGGTATTTGTGAGTTGAATTGACGGAACTACGGTCCCAAGCCAGATCATCCCAAGTATGTAGAGTATTGTACCAAAACCTAAACCAAGTGCTACACTTGCAAGAAGAATAATGACTGATTGTGCCATAAAGAAATCAAAGATGGTGTCAAGAAGAGTACCAATTGATTTCATAAGGCCAATATCACGACGACGAGTCACCATTTCTAGCGAGACTGTTGTTGACACAACTACCGCTCCTAGTACAAAGACAAGTAAGAGTATTGTCCAAACGAAAGTTGAAAAGAATGTACCAAAAGATGATGACAATGCACTCGCAACAGTAAAAGATGAAACATCTAGTAAGACATTACCAAACAGGAATACAAAGGTTGTCGCAGTGACCACACTAGTCAAAGAAATCAATGTGAGTGTTGTACGAAATGGACGTCGCTTTAGATCTGCAGAAGCAAATAGTTGACGATCAGTCATAACGAGTTAACACTCCACCATCCATTTTGTAATGATGTACATTGGGTTGTTTGATTATGCCAACATCATGGGTCATGACTATCACTGCTTTTCCTTCATTATTCAATTCAATCAGCAGTTCGCGTATCATTTGCCCACTGTCTCCATCAAGATTAGCCGTGGGTTCATCAGCAAGAATTATTGGTGGGTCATTTGCCATCGCCCGTGCTATTGCTATCCGTTGCTGTTCTCCTGAGCTTAGTTGCCAAGGAAGGTGATCTGCTCGATGGTCCATCTCAACCTTCTCTAGTAGTTTCATTGCATCCTCTCTCAATTCAGAGCGACTCTTTTCTGATAGCTGCATTGGAAACAAGACATTTTCAATAGCAGTTAAGGTGGATACTAAGTTGTAGCTCTGAAAGATGAAACCAGTATTATTGAGTCTGAATGAAGCTCTAAACGATTCATCATAGTCATTAATAGGCACATCCATGACAAATACTCGTCCATGAGTTGCTAAGTCAATTGCACCAATGATGTTTAGAAGCGTTGTTTTTCCAGAGCCTGACTTACCTGAGATTACAACAAAATCACCAGCATCAACTATCAGATTTACTCCGATAACTGCCGTAATTTCCTTTTTCCCCAATACGAAAGTTCTATGGACATCATCTAGTCGAATTGCATGTTTAACATCTTCAAGATCCTCAACATCTAGGTCATCTCTAGTGTAATCTATTGCATCAAGATAATCATCATCAGCCATTGTATACCACCTTGGATAGTGGCGAAATGACTCTCAACCCAAGATAAGCATAAGGGTTGGACAATTACTGTACCAAAATATTATGGCTATCAATGGCTGTACGAGCCCAATCAGTCAGCAGCACTGGTTTCTCCCGGCCAAAGACTTTCACAGTACGTAGTATGTCCGCTTTTAACAAACTACTGATATAGTAGGAGATGAGACTCTTGTCCACATTCATTGTTCTGCTAATGGTGGCTTGTGTGGTCTGTCCATTTGATGCACATTCAGCAAGTATGGAACCTACTGTAGGATTTCGTGCTAGTGCGGCCAACAGCATCACTTTATCATTTGAGGAGAAATCAGGTGGAAAAATGTGTCTGACATTACCATTTCGTAGTGAGATTACCTGTCCGTCCCGCTCCAAAAAACGTAGATGATACTGCAAAGCACCCATTGCGCAGCCAATGGCACGATGGAGCTCACGTAGATGTATCCCGGGATTGACGGTGACCTCATCAACCACTCGGTCTCGAAGCTTCTGAATTCTGCGGTCTTCGCTCCGTTCTACTGAAACAGTCCCAATAGCAATGACAAAGCATCCAATATCAATCGCAGTGAAGAGTGCATCGGACCAAGCTACATTCGTACCTCCTGAATTCCAAGTAAATGGTTCAATATGCAGAGAAATGTTTTCAATACTTGTAGCACTGCCAATCCACATTGAAAGAGCCTCAAAGCGTGCATAACTTTCTTCACTAACTATAGAAGGAGATAGATCCTGCACCATAGGTTCGACGCCACTAAAACTTGACCCAGAAAAGACTACACCTAATATTCCCCATGAGAGGAGGAGGAGTGAGAATCCTACCAGGATATGTTTAGTGAGCTGCCTATTCATGTTATAACATCCATGATTAAAACCTATTAGCCTTTTGCAGTTAAAAACTGCGTTTGTTGAAATTTCGCACTACTAGGTTGTTCCACGTGCTGGATAGGTCATTGTAATCTTAAAAGTACAAGTTTCGTGGCCAGCTGACATACATGTATCCTCTGTGACAAGCAACTTTTCATACTCAATTCTGTTGAAATCAGTAAGATATTCAAGAACTGCTTCTACAAAACCTTTCAGAAAGTAGCATGATGGTTCTTCAGCATCATGTCCTGAGGCATAAGGATTATCATCTATCTCAATTATTGCTTCCTCATCTAGCCACAACTTGTAGAGTTTTGCAATTCTAATATCACCAAAAGGAACGATTAGTGTTTCAAGAGCCATTTTAATGAACTCAACAATCCCCTTGAAATCTCCAGGAGGCTTCTGTTTTCCTACTTTGAAGTATTCTCGTTGCGCTTCAAGTCCTGCAAGGCGCCCAGCAGAGTAGTATAAATCCTCCACACGGTCGGGGAACATCACTGCAATTCTGCTTCCCAGCTTGTTCCAAGTCTTCGCAAAGAATGCAACCATAAGATCACGTTCTTTGAGTCGACCATGCCACCATGGAATCACCTTTTCGTCGCCAGACATATCATAAGCCTCGTTATCATTTGATGGAGTCGAATCGGGCGTTAAGTGCTTTATGTGTGTGTGATATATTTAGACAAGACGGACATTCCAAACACAGGCGTCTGACCCTGTTGCTTGGCTCATCTCTTGGAAGACTTTGGCTTCAACTCCCTTGAATTCGAGAATGGATTCAAGAATTCCACTAAATATCTCACAGTATCC
>PJET01000036.1 GCA_002825515.1 Candidatus Thorarchaeota archaeon MP11T_1
ATAGTTTTCAGCTAGAATATTCGTTGATACAATCGTACAAACCCAGACAAGTGTTCCGTTTGGATTTGTAGTTATATGAGCTGACGCGACTTCAACATTGGATCCAAATGGTGCGATATGCTGGCGGGCTACATATTTGGCATATTCCTCTGTGACCAATCTCACTTTGTCATCTGCTATTGTGCTATTGAAGAGATCATCGTCGGTCACTATTATCATGGAATCAAAGAATTCCGCGTTGGACACGTCTGAGGTCCAACTGATGACTCCAGAGAAGATTGGCATGATCATCAAGACTATCAGTCCTATACAGGTGATAGGTACTCTAATGCCTTCGAGTACTTCCTCAATACCTCTTCCACGAAATCCACTAGAAACCACTAACAAAGCTGAGAAGCTTATTATTAGTGTAATAATTGCCCAAGGAAGCGTGGAAACTAATAGCAAACAGATGATGACCCATGCGGCAGTGCCCCAAATGAGTCTAAATGGAAGCCATTTGATCAGTCTATTTGACCTTAGCATATCCTGTCTAAAGGGGATTGGTATTGCATGAACTATGAGACTTATCAGAAGAAAGACTAGTACATTCATTAATTTACCTCTCAGAAGGTGTCTATATTGAGTTTCAGATTTGTGCCTTTTAGAACTTTCCAGTTCCGGAAACACAAATTCATTGTTTCATCTTATACCAGGGAACTGCGCCCCCAGCTTTGACAATTTCCAACATTCTCTCTGGTAGGGGTTTTCCATGAATGGTTTCGCCTTTTCCTTTCACAGTAAGAGTCCCTTTCAAGAGATTGACACTTACAATCTCACCATCTTTGACAAGCTTGGAGATATTTGGAATTACGATGAGAGGAAGTCCAATATTGAATGAATTCCTGTAGAAGATTCTGGCAAATGATTCAGCAACTATGCACCCTATACCACTATGCATGAGCACTTTTGGTGCCTCTTCACGGGATGAACCACCACCGAAATTTTGTCCTGCGACTATAATGTCATTCTGTTTTACTTTCGAAGCAAATACAGGTCTTCGTATCTCAAAAGTATGCTTAGCCATTTCCTCGTAATCAAGTAGGGTTAGATACTGTCCCTGAATGATTTGATCTGTATTGATATTGTGTCCAAAAACCCACGCTCTACCACTGATATTACTAAAATCCCTGCCCATAAACTACACACTCCTTGGATCAGTAATCACTCCTTTGAGTGCGCTAGCGGCAACTGTTGCTGGTGAAGCAAGATAGATTCGGGAGTCATGATGCCCCATCCTTCCTTTGAAGTTACGATTTGTACTTGATATACACACTTCTCCTGCTCCCAGCACTCCAAGATGTCCACCCACACAAGCACCACAGGTTGAGTTAGTTACAATCCCTCCAGATTCCATTAGGATTTTGATGATTCCTCGTTCCAATGCTTCCATGTAAGTCGCTTTGCTTGCTGGTGTTATTATGAGTCGAACACCTTCATGCACTTTTTTACCCTTGAGGATCTCTGCAGCTATAATCAAGTCACCAATTCTTCCATTAGTGCAGGAGCCAATGAATGCCTGATCAATTGGAACACCTGCAACTTCAGCAACAGCTTTTCCATTTGTGGGCAAGTCAGGTGGTGCCACTATTGGCTCGAGAGGATCACTACGAAGGTCAAACCGCATGGTATCTATAAAATCTGCATCCTCATCACTTGTGACCTCTTTCCATTTCTTTGTGGGGGCATGGTCTTCCATCCAAAACTTGACATCCTGATTTATGGGCATTGGAGCGCATTTAGCTCCAGCTTCAACAGTCATGTTGCATATAGTCATTCTCTCGCCAACAGACATGGTTTCAATAGTTGAACCATGAAACTCCATAGATTGATAATTTGCACCATCGGGACCGAGTTCATGTATGACCTTCAATATCAAATCTTTACTCATCACGCGGTCCGATAATTCGCCTGTGATTTCTATCTTCAATGTTTCAGGTACTCTAAACCAACATTCTCCAGTGGCAAGGATTAATGCTGAGTCAGTCGCAGCGAGCCCTGTTGAGAATGCATTGAAAGCTCCGTATGTTGTAGAGTGAGAATCACTTCCAATAATAGTAGCCCCAGGAACAACCAATCCCATCTCGGGAAGAACTTGATGCGAAATGCCACAATCCACATCACAAAAATTTGTGATTCCCTGTTCTTTCACGAAATTTCTGTTTCTCCTGTGTATCTCTGCACTATTGATATCTGATGCTGGTGCCCAGTGGTCATTAACAACAAGAACTCTGTTTGGGTTCCAAACTTTCTTGAATCCCATCTCCTTTAAAATTGGGAGAATCCTAGAGCCTAGAACTTCATGAACCATTAATAGGTCAACTCTAGCTTCAACCACTTCTCCTGCACTAGCTTTTCCATCAATCGTATGGCTAGCTAGGATTTTCTCAGCTATCGTCTTTCCCATGGACTCACCCCATCATCTTTCTAATTACTTCATCAGTAACCTGTTGAGTTGTTGAATGTTTCACTTTGGACCACTTTCCAAGACAAAGATCTGGAGTACGTATTATCCCTTCCCGTAAAACTTCCTCAACTGATTCTCTAATCCGCTTTGCAGTTCCTAATAATACTCTATCATTATACTTCTTACTTAACCATTCAAACATCATAGCTGCTGAAAGTAGTGCTGCGATTGGATTTGCTTTTCCAGTTCCTGCAATATCTGGCGCTGAACCATGGACTGGTTCAAAAACTGCATGCTCAATTCCAATATTACCTGCTGGTGATAACCCAAGACCTCCTTGTAAAGCACCTCCAAGGTCGCTTATTATATCTCCAAAAGCATTCGTTGTCACTACCACGTCATAATGTTCTGGTTTTCTGAGTACCAAAAGTGTCCATGCGTCAACATAGGCATAGTCTCTCGCAATCTCTTTGTACTCTTTTCCAACCTTATCGAAAGACTCTCGGAAGAGTTGACAACCTGCAAGAAGGTTACTCTTGTCGACGCATGTTACACGTCTGACACTATCTCCAGGTGCTCCAGTCCTCTCCATTGCCAGGTCGAATGCATATTTGGCAACACGTTCAGAGCCCTTTGCAGTGATCATTCTCAAGTCATAGGCGAAATCTTTGTCAGGTCCCTTTACCCTGCCTCGTGCCGGATAATACAACCCCTCAGTATTTTCACGTACAATTACCATATCAATGTCTGCTGGTCCCTTATCCGCTAAAGGCGTTGGTGCTCCTTCATATAGTTTCACAGGTCGAACATTTGCAAAGAGGTCTAGTTCCTGACGAAGTCCAATTACAATACTGTATCCAGCAAGATTTCCATCAGGACGTCTAACTGTGTTTCCATCTGGCCCTCTCGCGCCGATTCCGCCCAGTAGTATAGCGTCCGCTTTTGTTTTCGTGAATTGCTCTGCCTGCTCTGACCATTCACGACCAGTCTTGAGGAAATACTCACCACCGCATTCAAACTCATGAATTTCTAATGTAATATCATCGACTGGTATGATTGCAGTTTCAATTAACCTTCTGACTTCTGGAATTACCTCTCTTCCGATGCCATCACCTGGTAGTATTGCAATCTTGTAAATGCGACTCAAATTGATTCACCTAGTAACTCCCTAGCCAGCCTAGATCTTTCCCTTTGTCATCTATAAGAAATACCCTTGTTTCTAACCTCTCACCATCTAAAAAATGAATTATGCATCGAATAGTGAATTTACGTTTGCACTTCGCACACTCAACTAACCAGTCTTCCTCTACTTCCAAGTTGCCCTTAATGGGGATTTCGTATTCTTTTGGAGGTTCTATGAGTTCGAGCTCTTGCCCATCACATTCGTAAGTACACTCTTTCAATGTTAAAGGTTCCATTCCTCTTCTTCCAAGAGCAACATAAACTCGATCGGGTAGTTCATCCAAGGACCGGTCTACAGTCAACAAATCCACCGTAGACGAACTCGCAACCAGTACGGATAAATGAGATGGTTGTTACGAAAACATCATGCGACTCGTCACATACTCAAGGTTGGGTGTACCTTCAATTGGCGTGGAACTGGAATCTGGTGTTCTTGACATCCCAGATGCAGCCTCGCATTTTGGAAGAAAATATCACGTACGAGGACACAGCTTTCCTACAACGATGATGGATCTTCTACAGTGGGAATCAGGTATCGATGTGGTCCGTCAAATTGTGCAAAGGTACAAGAAAACTCCTCCTGGTGAGCGAATAATGACTCGACCTTTGAGTTCTGTGACTCTTGAGGCACCTATCTCACGTCCAGGTAAGATAGTAGCGCTAGGGAAGAACTATTTGGATCACGTTGAAGAGACCGGTTCTGAAGTGCCTGAATTTCCTGTGGTTTTTGCCAAGTTTCCTTCCAGTGTCATAGGTCCAGATGAATACATACCAATTCCAGATATTTCATCAAAGATTGATTGGGAGGTGGAGTTGGGTGTTGTTATTGGGAAGGTTTGCAAAAATGTCAGCGAAAAGAAATCACTAGACTTTGTTGCTGGATACACTATAATTAATGATATATCAGCAAGAGACCTGCAATTGAATGACGGTCAATGGGTGCGCGCAAAATCACTCGATGGATTTTGTCCCATGGGTCCTTGTATCGTTACGCAAGATGAACTAGGTGATGCCTCAAAGCTAAAGATGCACACAAAAGTTAACGGGATCATAAAACAGGAATCTTCCACCTCCAACTTGATATTCAATGTTCGCAAGATTATTTCGTATCTGTCAAAATCCTTCACTCTGGAACCTGGTGATATAATTGCAACAGGAACGCCATCTGGTGTCGGTTTTGTAAGAAATCCTCCAGAGTTCCTGAAGTCTGGTGATAAGGTAGAGCTCTTTATTGAGAAGATTGGCTACTTACGAAACAAGGTTATCCAGTAGATTTTATGGATCTTACAACAAATCTATGTAAGCGGCAAAAACTATCAGAGACTTTTTGTTTTGTCCAGAGCGTCCTGAGCTTCTTCGTACTCGAACAGCCTCTTATGAGCTCGATTGAGCATCTCCCAGACTTCTTTATCTTTAGGTTTCAGTTCAAGATATGCCTTGCAGAAGGTCTTTGTATTCTCCCAATCACCGAGCGCCTCATAACATCGTGCACCATAGTATAATGCTCTCTTGTGGTTCATTTTTGGACCTGCCAACAACCTGAACATCTCAATAGCTGCTTCATATTCTCCATCCTCATAGTGTGACATTGCTTCATCGAATTTAATTTCCATCTCGCTATATTGTGGAATCCGTGAGGAATACGATGTAACCATAGTAATGGCGCTACAGCATACCAGCATTGTTATGAGAAGAATAGTCATTCCCATTGTCATTACTGGGTCTACGGGTATGATTCCTTGTCCGCCAAGAACCGAAATGATGCTGCCTCCGATAAAAATGATAACCACAGCAACACTAACGTATTTCGGAGGTAGAAATCTCATGCCTTCCTCATCATCAGCAAATTGAGACATCATAAACAAACGAGTATTTAGACTGCTTTTAGGTCTGGCGAATCAATCAATAATTCCGACTAAGAATTCAAGACTCTTTAGAATCACTCTTCTCCAACTGTTTCTTCTTATATTCTGCATCCTCTAATCTAGAAGCGAGTCGATTCTTAGCAACATTGACCCATTGATCCACCATCTTGCCAAGCTTCGGATTCAGCTCAACAGCAAGCTCAGCATATACTATGGCTTTCTCGTCCTCCTCTTCGATAAAATGAGCATTTGCTTTGTTATAGAATGCTTCAGCATAGTCTGGTTTAAGGGCTACAGCACGAGTGTAAGCTTCAATTGCAGCTTGACCATCAGCTAGTCGCGAATGACAATTACCAATATTGTTCCATGCCTCCGCATCATCTGGATTAATTTCCAGAGCCTCCTCATAGCATTCTCGGGCTGCTTCAAAATCTCTCATCGCATATAGCGCTGCACCTTTGTTAAACCAGATTTCAAAAATGAAGTTATCAATTGCGAGTGCTTCATCATATGCTTTGACAGCTTCTTCATATTGTTCAGCTTCTGCCAAGGCATAACCAAGATTGTACCACCCCTCAATAAAGTCCGGGCTTTCTTCGACCAGTTCTTTTAGAACCTCTACTGCTTTTTCAACAAAACCATCTTCTAAGAGGTCTAGGGCTTCATTCAACTTTTCAAGATCAGTATCGGACAACATAACCAAGTATCCTGTCCCTGAGTTGGGAATAAGGATTCCGCACTGGACTTATTCTGTCTTTACTATTCTTCGAGCTAAAATGGACATAATCACACCAATCCATGCAATGGACTGTGATATGAGGGTGAGAGCATCAGTAAGCGCATCCACGCCTCCTGCTAGATAAGCCTCTACTAGCATGACGATCAGCCCAATTAGACCTATACCAGCTCCTAGACTTATCACAAACTTGGCAGTTCGGATTCGACTCAGTGCGATAAGTATTCCGCCTATTATAACTGCTATTCCTCCCAACGAAGCGATATAGAGCAATATTGTCAACAAAAGTGTAACAGCCTCAGCTGCGGAGGGGAAGTAAAGAGTTGCATATGCAGCAATATCTGAGATAAAGCCAATACTTCCAACCCAGCCAACCTGGAATAACAAAACACCTCCAATGAATGCTAAAGCAATAGAGAGCCCATTTCTCATAGTATCACCTATACATCTGTAGAAACACCGATTTAATTCTCTTTCCTAGCAAAATCCGACCAATGCACTACAGTTGGTTTTCTTTTCCGATAAATAGACAGACCATCAAACCCTAATTCTTTGAGCATATCTAGAACATTCCAAATGTCTTTACCAATATCTACTGGAGAATGAGCATCAGAGCCAACAATGACTGTTTTGATCCCCTTTTCCTTAAGAGCACCTATGATTTGTTGTTCTGGCATGGGTTGTAGTATTCCTTTTCTTAAAGGAGAAGTGTTAACCTCAAACCCAACTCCCTTTGAAAGCATCTTCTTCGAAAGTTCCTGTATATGTGGTTTCCATAAATCATAGATATCATCACCATAGAAAACCTCTCCATAGCGTCGATAGAGGTCAATGTGTGCAAGTACATCGAAGATTTCGAGGTCAATGGAATCCAGTAGTATGGAGTAGTATCTATCTCCAAGATCATCTATCGAGTACTTTCTGAACGCTTCAGCGGCTCTTCCATTTGCTGAGATTGCTATATGGTCAATCAGATGAACTGAACCAATAATGAGATCGAATTCAGTTGAAAAGAACTTGTCTGGAAGTGCATTTTCTACGCCTGGGTAACAATCCAGCTCCACTCCTAACAATACTTGCAGACCTTGGTCTTTATAGTGGTCTCCTGCTGAACGAATTGTAGATTCATAGTCTTCAAACCAAACGCTTGATGAAACGTCAACTCTCCTCCCACGTACATTCACATAACAGTCCTCTGCCACTCGATCTGTGTCCATATGCGTTGTGAATGCAATCTCTTTCAAACCGATTTCAAGTGCGGCTTGGCAAAACTCTGTTATTTCTCCTTCCGCGTCGATTGAATAGTTTGGATGGATATGATAGTCAAACATTGTTTTATCTCCATGAAACGTCATATTTCAGATTGCCTACAGTCAAATTATTGGGTTACTCTGGTTGGACTGCTGGGTCTAAGTAAAGGTATGACTCACCTGTTTGGTCTTTGGGTTTTATTTCTCGTAAGAATAACGCTACAATTGTGGCAAGAGTGGTTGTAATAACAAGGAAAAGTATTGAAGCTGAAAGACCATAGACATCACCAATCCATCCAAAAATAATAGGTGAGATCGCTCCGGGTATTGCTCCCACAGAGAACAATAACCCAAACGCGAGACCTCTTGAAGCGCGTGGACTAACTTCGGTCAAAAATGCAGTGTTGGGAGGAACTCCAAGATAGAAGAAGAACCCAATAACTATCAACATAAGTATCAGTGCTGTTTGGTTAAGTGAATAGTTAAGCAAGAGCAACGCTGGTGTTGCCAGTCCTGTTGAAACTACCAGAAATGGAACTCTCCTGTTCAATCTGTCTGAGAGTGGAGCCGATACTATCTCTCCAACAAGTCCTGCACTGAGCATTATTGTTGTTAGATATCCTGCCCAGATTGGATCTTCTGTGTAGGTTGCTACCAAATACACTGGCATAAGTAGTGATGTGCACCTGAAAGACATCCCCCGGAGGCCCATTAGAGTCAGACCCAGCCAATAGTCACGAGTCCACCCATCTGTACCCTTGCATTCATCATCAGCATCCATGAACCCATTTTCGTATCCGTCTCGAGATGCCCTCATTAGTATGATTACAGGTATGAAGAAAAGGAATCCCATTAAGCTAAGGGCAATAAGTGATGGTCTCCAATCTCCCAAGGCTACCAGAAGTGTAACACCTAGGAATGGAATCACTGCCATCCCAACTAATCCTCCCATTGCTTGAATTCCAGTAGCTTTAGCTAAAGTTCTCTGAGGAAACTTCTCTGCTAATGCGGGGAAGACACTAGGATGATATCCTGATGCTCCAATTCCTAGAAATGCTTGAAAAACTGCAAGGATCAAAAAACTACTCGAATAGCTAGTTAGGAGCATGGCAATAGCACTCATGAGAATGCTTGATGAAATGAACGCATCTCTCCAGCGCCATCCTCTATCTCCGAGATATCCTACTAGTAGATGTGATATTGTCATCGCTACTACAGCAGCACTGGTGATGACTCCAATCTCCGTGTAGTTCAATGAGAGTTCGATTTGAATCAATGGCAGAAATGGAGAAAGGGCTCCTGTATACACATGATTCAAGAAGTGCGCCATTGTGACAGCTGCAAGAGTAGCATAGGACGCTTTTGTGATTCTTGACAAATTGCAATCTCACAACCGAACAATTGTTGCTCCTATATCTCCCTATGTTAAGCATGCTGGTATAGACACTTGAATAAAATCGCTGAAAAAGGTCGGTGAGCCGATGACATGAGAAGAACTCATGTCACCAGCATATTCCGACTTCGACTCGGAAAGGTTGTTAGTAAGGCAATCAATCCCTTTTTCATATTTAAAGACCTAAATACCGGCAATCATGGTGTTTTCAAATACACCTTGCATCATACCAATATCCCAGCTGTCCATAGTACTATCCTTAATCCGATGAGTGCATCGTCGCCAGCACCATATTCTCCTAACAAGGCGTAATTGTCAATGAAGAAATTAGTACCAGTGACAACGATTCTCCCACCACCTGCACCTTCTTTATACCCTAGGACAGGTGCCGCTGGGGGGTATTCTGCCAAAACATTTCCATTACCTGGTATATTCAAAGTTGCTCCGGAATAATGAAATCCACTCACTCCAGAAGTAATTATGTGGGACTCAAGTTCAGAAATCAATACAGGATCATTTCCAGAAGGAATTTCTATATCTGTCAGTTCAAATCCGGTGAAGCTCAGGAAATCGTTTACTTGTGTAATATTAGTGAAACTGGAACCAAGTGTTGCTAAGAATATACCTCCTCCAGTACTGTAATAATCCTCGTAGGCTTGTTTTTCAATATCAGAGAAAGGCAAGGAGTATGTAGTAGGTGAGGTTGGAATTGTTTCATTTGCACTATAAACGCAAGGATCAAGAATGATGATTGAGTCGAACTGTTGCAAGACCGAAAGCGAAGTTGCTGTGGAGTTACGTATCTCTGTCACAGAGATATTGTTCATTGTTAACTCCTTATAGAACTCTCTAAACTGACCATAGTATGAGTCGATTGACCAAGAACTGTGACTTATGTCAAATGCAACTCTAGCTATAGCAGATGACAGCTCAAAGGTAACTTCAAGGCTCGTAGATCCAAAATCAGTGGATGTAAATTGAATAGTATTGTTGAGAATCGATGGTCCAGATGAAGGCATTGTGGCAATGAGATTGAAAATTAAGCTTTGATTCACTGTGATTGAAGATGGAATGCTGAAGATCTCAGGAGAATCACCTGATACTGAAACCGTGAATGTTGTGCTTCCAGATGCGAGCAACCTAATACCAAACCCATAGATGTCGTCATAAAACAACTTCTCGTAATCGAGCGGAAGTGTCGCCGGAAAAGCCAGACTCAGAGCTGGTAGCGAACCATCCTGAGAGGACGAATCAATCAACGCTAGTGAGTTTTGAACATTTAATTTACCCATTCCAACAAGGTAACTTGGGTACAGTGGCATTGGATCAGCTCCTTTTAGAAGAGCAGTCATAATTGAACCTGGAGTGTATGTGATGTTATTGTCAGCAGAATGACCTATTAGATATGCTGCAGCGCCTGCAACACGAGGTGCTGCAAAACTGGTGCCATAGTACCGCGATGATGCGTATGAAGCCCAACCAAAGGCACTAATATCTGGTTTCATGTATCTATCGAATGTCGGACCAGTGGATGAAAATTCTGCTGGCGTGTTATCTTCATAGAGTGCGGCAACCGAAATACAGTTCTCAAACACGCTAGGAGATGAGATACTAGTACCCGCTAGACCACTATCACCTTCGTTGCCTGCAGATGAAACAACAACAGCACCCATACTGAATGCCCAGTCTATTGCCTCCTCAATAGGATCTCCCAAAATAGGGCTTGACCCAAGACTCATCGTGATTACACTGCAATTTTGCTCAACAGCCCAATAAATTGCAGCTGCCAATGCTAGTGAAGTGGCTGTTCCATCCTGTCCCAGCACCTTTCCGTTCACAATCTCTGTATTAGGTGTTTCAGCTACTTGATTAGCAACTATCGTACCATGAGGTACATTCTCAGGTAAAGAATCAGTAGTTGTTGTATCTGGTTCATTGTAACCATATTGAGTTTCGATGAAACTCCTCTCTGCGACAACACGACCTTGTAGTGCCAGGCCAATATTGATTCCTGAGTCTAAAACGGCAACTCTTACTTTGGTGTTTGGACCTTCTGTGAAAGGTCCCATCTGAATTATAAAGACTAGTCCTGTCGATATGACAAGCATAAGGATAATGATGACAGCGATTATTCGAGTTCCGCTTGATTTCTCTTTTGTAGGTGGTTTCTGCCAGTAGTAGTCATCAATCATTTGTACCATACTCGTTTGATTAGCTTGCGGCATGTGAACCGTGACTCCAGAGCACATGAACCTATCGAATACAGAACCGGAAAGCTTCAAAAGGTCCAGAAAAGAAGCAGCTGGTGTCGGACTTGAGGTAGGAACATTCGAGTTTGATTTATCTGTGAAAGAAGTAAAGCATGATTACCCTTGAGAGGTAGCAGTATATGTCTAATGAAGACGCCATCACAATGGAGAGTGACATGACTCAGGCATATCATGCAATGTCTCTTGAAGAAGTCATCGCGAGTCTTCAGGTTGATCCTGGACATGGATTAACTGCTGATGAGGTGCGATTGAGAACCCAGAAGTACGGTCAGAATGCAATACCGAAAATTCGCGGTCCTTTTTGGCAGGTCTATATTGCTCCAATTTTGAACTGGTTGATTACTATCTATATACTCAGCTCTTTTGGACTTATTATAATCGCGCAGTTGCTTCCTCCAGGTCAAAATGAAATGGGACAGGCGTTGGTCTGGTTGGGGATTGTTGCTGTTAATGCTCTTGTAGCCATCTTTCAGCAGTATCGAGCTCAAAAGAAGCTAGAGGCTCTAGAAAAGCTCTCTGCGGGAGAGGCTCGCGTCATTCGTAATGGATCAGAAACTGGCATTCCTCCATTTGAGATTGTCCCAGGCGATATTGTAAAACTTGATTCTGGCGACAGAATTCCGGCAGATGCTAGAATACTCAGCTCATCAAATCTAACTACTAATGAAGCATCCTTGACAGGTGAGAGTGTACCTGTGGCAAAGGAGGAAGTAATTCTTAGTAAACGTGAACTACCACTAACAGACATGAGGAATATGGTGTTCTTCGGAACTTATGTTGCGACAGGAATGGCAACTGTCGTGACAACTGCGACTGGAGGACACACAGAAATCGGAAAAATCCAAGGAACTCTTGAAGAACTAAACACTGGGGATATACCACTAAGACGGAAAGTGAATCTTCTAGCCAAATTTCTTGGAATTGCAGCAATAATTTTGATGAGTGTGTCGGTTCTATGGCAAGTCTTTGTATATGATTGGCTCAACAATCAACCTCTCGACTTGGGTTCCGAGAATATACTGCGCCAGACGCAAGAGGCAATTACACGTGCCATGACCATCATGCCAATCAACATACCGCTTCTCACGACAATTGTTCTGCTGACTGGAGTCTTAGCTATGGCAAAGAAAGGGGTCATCATCAGAGACCTGTCGGCCGTGGAAAGCCTTGGTCGAGTAAGTGTCATATGCAGTGACAAGACTGGTACCATGACCCGCAATCAGATGACTGTCAAGTATTGTTGGGACACTCACAACCTATATTCCATCAAGGGTGATGGATACGACCCTTCAGGAGGTATATATCTTCTGAGTGGGGCTGATGATGTTATTACACTTGAAGTCAAGGAAGAAGAGGTGCAGGATGTCTTCAAATGGAAAGGTCTCTTCCGCCTTGTTGTCTGTGGCGGCATCAACAACGATTCTGAGATTGTTAAAGATATAATACCTGGCCAAGGTGAAATTTGGAAGCCGCTAGGAGATCCGACTGATGCTGCTTTGCTTACGCTGTTTCGCAAGAGCGGGATTGATGAAGATGTTGTTATTAAAAAATATGAGGTTGTTGAAGAGTTCCCCTTCGAATCTGAGCTTAAACGTATGACCAAAATCTGTAAGGATGGCAAGAAGTTTGTAGCTTTTACCAAGGGTGCAACAGAGGTACTCTTACCAAAATGCACATTGGTGGATGGGAAGGAGGCTCCTACTAAAATAACTCCTGATACTGTCAACAGAGTCAGGAGATTCACTACCGATTTTGCGTCTAAAGGATATCGTGTCATATCGCTCGCATATCGGCAATTGGATAAGATTCCGACTGGTAAAGATGCTAGAGATGAAACCGAAAATGATCTCATCTATCTTGGTTTTGCCTGTATTGTTGACCCTCCAAGGGACGGTGTGAAAGAGGCTGTTGCAGCCTGTCATAGTGCTGGTATCAACGTCATAATGATAACTGGTGATGCAGCAGCTACTGCGAAAACCATCGCAGAAGACCTTGGTATCTTTTCTCACAACTCATTGGTCGTTGAAGGCGGTCAAATCAATGAAGTGTCAGATGAAGACTTTGCCCGAACCAATGTCTTTGCGCGTGTCAATCCAGATCATAAACAAATCATTGTCGAACGGTATCAGGATCAACAGCGCGTTGTTGCTATGACTGGCGATGGAGTTAATGATGCACTAGCTCTAGCCATGAGCGATGCTGGTATAGCTATGGGTATCACTGGGACAGATGTGGCGAAAGAAGCAGCTGATCTCGTGATAACGGATGACAGTTTTGCCTCTATTGTTTCAGGTGTGCATCAAGGGAGAGGTCTCTTCAACAAGATACGCATGATGATTTATTTCTACATAGCTATCAACTTGTTTGAAAGCATGGTCTTCTTCGGAGCCTTATTCTTCCTTCCAGACACAATTACCATGTTGTCAGTGTGGCAAAGTATCTATTTGGTCGTGACAACTCACTCGTTCCCAGGATTAGCACTTGTCTTTGATCGAACATCACCTTATGCCATGGAAGACAAACCGCGTGATAGTCAAGCCCTAATCACACGCAATCTTGGGAAGTTTATGGCATTGAATGTCATCCTCATGACACTTGGAGCCGCAGCAGTCTATATGCTAACCCTCACTGGATGGGGGAGCATAGTCGAAGTCTATCCTGAGAATCTCACTGGCTATTACGGGGCCGCAGTTGACGCACCATACAAAGCTACTGTAATGCTTCTCTCAGTTATTCTACTTGTTGAGAGTACTATTGTCCTTAGCATCCGTAGAATTAACATGCCTATACAGAGGGGCCTTAGAGAACCTGGAACCTGGATCTTCGTTATACTGCTCGGTCTAATCTATCTGGCTCACTACCTCCTTATGTATGTACCACTTGCCCAAGAAATCCTGTCACTATATGCTCTGGATTTCTACTTCGCACCACTCACCTCCTATGATTGGTTTATTATCCTCCTCGGTTCATTTCCATCCATTATTGGTATCGAGTTATACAAATGGCGTTTCAGGAAGAGAGACATAGATCTATAGGCATCTTTTACTAGGAATCTAAAAAATCCCGAATGTATATACATTATATATTTTGAAATGGAACTCTATAAATGATGGATTTCACACAATATTTGTGGAGATATCAACTTGGCTCGGAAAACAACGCATAGCATCCGTCTCATGAAAAAGAAAGGCAAGAAGATCGTAATGCTTACAGCATATGACGCACCGACTGCTGCAATTCTCAGTGAGGTTGGTGTTGACATGATACTTGTAGGGGACTCTGTTGGAAACTCTTTGCTAGGTTATGAGAGCACAATCCCTGTCACTCTTGAAGATGTTATACATCATAGTGCAGCGGTTGCTCGAGCTCGACCAGATTGCCTCATTGTAGGTGATATGCCCTTTATGTCCTACAAGATTAGCTCAGAACAGGCTCTAGAAAACTGTAGTCTGATGCTTCAAAAGGGTGGTGCAGAAGCAGTGAAGATTGAAGGTGGTTCTGACTCTGTTGTTGAGATAGTGAAAACCATTGTAGATGCAGGACTTCCTGTCATGGGTCATATAGGTCTCACACCACAATCCATCTATCAGTTAGGCGGATATCGTATTCAAGGCCGTACTGCAGAGATGGCTGAGATTTTAGTCCAGCAGGCCGTTAAGCTTGAGGATGCAGGTGCATTCTCTATGGTCATTGAACTTGTACCTTCGGAAACCGCTAAAATCATCACAGAAACTGTTGGTATTCCAACGATAGGAATCGGTGCAGGTCCATATTGCGATGGGCAAGTCCTAGTCCTCTGGGATATGCTGGGTCTCTTCGAAGATTTCAAACCTAAGTTTGTGAAAAAATATGCCAATGTTCGTGACCTGATCAAAACTGCTGTCACTGAATATTCCGCAGAAGTCCGTGATGGCAAGTTTCCTGATGACGAACATAGTTTTGAAATGTCTGAAGAAGAAACAGGGCGACTCTATGGCCGTACAAAACCTAGAGATGATTGAATATTAAATAAAATCAAGGAGGATCAAGCCCTCAACATAGAGGGTTTTTATTTCAGGAATCTATTTCTCTTTCTTTTCAATTGTTTCGTTTAGGGCTTTGACTAGTTGTTCAGGATTGATACCGTGTGCCTGGGCTCCCTGCTCAATGGTTTCAAATCTCGCAGCAGCACAACCAAAACACATCAATCCGTGTTCTAGGAATGTTCCAGCTGTTTCAGGCCACTTCATTACTACTTCGCCAATGCTCATGTCTTTCGTTACTGCTTCAGCCATTGTCTTCACCATATTAACAATAATTAATTGTCTTACTATATTGATGACTTGAAATCTGCGAATATATACTTTGCTTTTGCTACTAAAGTAATAAATGATCAAGTTCCATTTCTTTTAGAATTTCTGGATACACATCATATAGCGGCTTTATTTTTGAGAGTAATCCCAGGGCTTTTGCAACCGAGCCGTCTAGCTTGACTTGCCCTCTTGCCATCGCTACCGTTGTATTGAGTTTTCCTTGCCAGAACTTGTTGGTTGTTTCAGACTTCGACCAGACCGATATCTCTGGTTCAACATTGCTGTCAAAAGTCAAAGTTCCAATCTCGCCGTTGGGTCCGGGGTCTCTAAAATTGATGGTCATATGAATTTCCGGGTCCTCAATATCAAAGCGAACAACAACCTGTGACTTTGCGAGCTTCTCCATAATCTCTGTATGTTCTCGAGCTTTCACCCAGAACCTGTTGAAGATCTCTTGAAACTGTTCTTTACTTTCAAAGCCAGTCATAATTACTGACCTCCTGTGATAATGATAGTACTTCTGCCCGATAGAAATCTTTTGGAATCCCTGAAAACTCAATGCATATGCATGTATCTATCTATTTCCCACTCTGTGATTTCAGTAGCTCCAGGATCTCCTGTAGATTCAACATACTCTTTCCACTCACGTTTCCTCATTGTAACCAAAGACTCAATGACTGAATCACCAAGCACGCTTCTCAGTAGCGAGCTTTTCTCTAACTTTTCAAGGGCTCCTTCTAAAGATACAGGGAGCGATCGATAAGAGACCCCTGGTTCATATAGGTCCTTGTCTGTAGGGTCTGGTGGCTCCAATCTTTTTTCGATTCCATCCAATCCTGCAACAAGAATTGATGCTATGACCAAGTGTGGCGATGCAGTAGCATCGGGACACCTAAGTTCGATTCTCGCAGCCTTTTCAAATCCATTGAAGAATGGAACACGAATCATAGTGCTTCTGTTCCTATAACCCCATGCAACCCGTGTTGGAGCCTCGAAACCTGGAACCAATCTCTTGAATGAGTTAACGTTTGGTGCGAGTATTGCAGCCAAAGCAGTTGCATGTTTCAGAATGCCTCCGATATAGGCAATGGCCATTTGGGACAGAGCAAATTCTCCTGAACCTGCGAAGAGATTTCTGGATCCGTCAAGTCCCCACATACTCTGATGGAAATGCATCCCTGATCCATTCTGATCCGAGAATGGTTTTGGCATAAAAGTCGCTATCATTCCTCGTTTATATGCCATCTCCGAAATTACTATCCTGGAAAGCATTATGTTATCAGCGGCAGTTTCGGCTTCAACATATTGGAGTCCAATCTCTTGCTGTCCTCGTGCAACTTCATGATGATGAGATGTTGTTTCAATCCCTAAATCCCTTAATGTCCTTATGACATCCCGTCTGAAATCGAGAGCAAAATCCTGCGGTTGTGATGAGAAATATCCGCCTTGATCAATAGGGGCTATACCATTTTGTTGCTGCTTGGTAACTGTGAAGAACTCAAGCTCACATCCAACCATGAGCATCAGTCCTTTTTCAGCTGCGATTGAATTGATTTTTCTAAGAATGTTTCTGGGGTCTCTCGGATGCGGCTCTCCAGTAACTTCATGAATCCTACAAAGAAGATATGCAGCTGATGTGTCCCAAGGTTGGATAAGTGGGGTGGCGCGAGATGGGCGGAGTAGAACATCACTTTCATTTACCGATGAATAACCTGGAACTGAGGAGCCATCGATCACGAGACCTTGTTCAACAATTTCAGCTAATCTATCATAACCTACTTCTATACTTCTTGAACACCCAAGAAGGTCAGAAAAAATCAGTCTTAGAAACTCCGGCTGTCGATGAACTTTACACATGAAAGGTGACCTCTGGCTGTTTTACTACTCAAATTTGAGAGATTGCATTGCCTCATGTGCGGCCCTTTAGGGGGTGATGAAACTCGAGTGGTTTCCAATAATTCTAATTTTGAGGCAATGAATTCTCTCAATATTCCACTACTCAAAATGGATTTATTTTTTTCCTGCTGAATACAGAAGATTTTTCATAAATTTCGTTAACAAGTCTGATATGACCGAAAAAATTTCGAAAAAGAAGAAGATTGATGGTCGAGATGAGAAACTACTCAAACTTCTCCAGCAAGATAGTAAGCAGAGTATTGCAGATCTCTCAAAGTCTCTTGGTATAGGGATTTCTTCAGTCCATGCAAGAATGAAGACTTTGAAAGAAACTGGCGTGATTAAGCAATATACAGCAATCATTGATCCCCATGAAGTCAATCGTGGAACACTAGCTTTCATACTTGTCACAGTCAGATATCGCGCTCCAGGGAAAAAGGGTGTTCTTTCGCAAAGGGAATTTTGTGAACAGATTGCTGTTCATCCTTTAGTTCAAGGTGTGTATGTATTGAGTGGAGAATATGATGTATTGTTGAAAGTACGAGCTAAGAATATTGGTGAGATGAACAAATTCATAGTCGACTTTCTGAGAGAGCTACCAGAGGTAGATAGAACACTGACAATGTTCGCCATGGACATCTATCTTGACACACTTGAGCTAAGAGATCTTTCTAATAATCGCATAACCTAGATTGCTCTCATCTGGAGACCGGTCATTATTCGAAGTCTATCAATCTCGGCCTCAACTTCTCGAATTCTCTCGAGATTGGGATGATAGAGTGGTTTCCGCATATCCGTCAAATTGGGTACTTTTCGTAGAAGCCTAATATTCACTAACTTTTGGAGTGCAAATGTTACTGTTCGAAGAGGAACCTTTGCCCTTCTGGAGAGGTCTCGAGGAGCCATCGGTCCATATTCTCTGAGATGGTCTAGAAGAATGAGTGCGCTTCTTGGGATATCATTTGGAGTGAACATCTTCATCACCACATCCACTGCCCTATCGGCAAACTATTTATCATAATATTGCCGATAATACGGTATATATTATAGAGATGGCAATTTATAAAGATTAGTTTCTCCGTAAGAGCGGAGAGTTTATACACAAATTAGTCCGGAGATATCGTTATGGTTGCGAAAAAGAAACGTAAACTCACCAATACTCTACTTCTTGATACCCTCACACGACTTGGTGGAAAAGTTACAGCTACAGAATTAAGTCAATTATTAGGCTTTCCAGATAGAACCATTAGATACAGACTGAACAGACTGAAAGAAGCAGGATACCTTAATCGATTGTGGACTCAGACGCTTGACACAAAACTTGGACTGGGTGAATCTGCACTCCTTCTTGAGATGTCCGAGGAACACCGTGCACTACCTAGAGAGTTCCTCTTTTGTTTTCGTAATCTATATGCTAGTTATGCAACTTATGGGAGATATAATGGCTATTTTGTTGCCGCAGGATATCCAATAACAACACCTCAAATCATTGACAGAATGGTTCGAGCCATGAAACAATTGAACATCATCAAGGACTCCTATAGATTTGACACGCTTGACTTCATATCACTTTCTGCAGACTTGTCAAGGTATAGCCCAACAAAAGGTTGGAATTGGGATTGGAGAGAATGGGTCGAACAGTCTGAGAAAACAATCAAAGCTGGAGAACCATCTACTCTCGAGTTCAATATGAATCCTGGTACAATGGACTACGACCACAAAGATATCGCAATCATAGCCGAGATTAAGACTCACGATCAAATCACACTCAAGCAAATCAGCAAAAAGGTGGGGCTGTCAGAAACACAGGTTGGAGTTAGGATCCGACAACTAGAAGAAGCGGATGTGATTAGAGGATCCTTGTGGCTGATAAGACCCACACAGGAATCCGTTGTGTTGTATACTTTTGTTGAACTCTTTGAACCTGATGACCCTGCTTTGTCCTGCTTTAAGCATCTACCTTTTCGAAGGGAAATATTCATCGACTCTCCTGACAAGGTGGGCGTCAGAGTAACGATGAACTCTAGTGACATTGTAGGTTATTTGAGAGCGTTTGAATTTCTGAGGTCGAATTTTCGCTCATACTTCACTCAAATTGCTGTGAATCTAAATGTAGTTCCTGGAGGTATGCATGGTTTCTATCATCTTCACAGCGAGTCTACAGGTCGATGGGAGATGCCAGTTGAGGAGTATATTAGAAACTTGGAGGAGTTCCTGAAGAATCATTAGGACTAGAACGCTTACATTTATGGCACCGAGTATCTCCTATGTCATCATTGTGAGGTGAATTCCAATTGGACGCAAGGGATCAAGAGAGACCTAATTTTACTATAGAAGAAGCACGTGAGATAGTCAAGTCACTCTATGGTCTTTCTGGCGACCTTAGAGAATTACCAAGCGAACGAGATCAGAATTTTCATGTAATCACAGATGCAGGAGATGAGTATGTTCTGAAGATTGCAGCAAAATCAGAACTACGAGAAACCCTTGAGATGCAGAACAGTGCTATGCATCACCTCTCGATAGCTCCCTATAAGATAAGTTCTCCAACAATTAAAAGAAGCATCAATGGCCTTGAGATTGAAACAACAATTGGAGATCGGACACCTCATTTTGTGAGACTCGTATCATATCTTCCAGGTCGGGTATTTGCTAAAGTTAATCCTCACACGCCAGAACTTCTTGTTGACTTTGGACGATTTGTGGGTTCGATCAGTAAATGTCTTTTAGGTTTTGATCACTCTGCAGCTCATCGCGAATTTTATTGGGACTTACAAAACGCAAGTGCTATCATCAGGAGATATAGGGGGCTCATCATTGAAGATAGCAAGAGAGATCTTGTTGACTACTTCATGAATCTCTACGAATCCTTGGTCTTTCCTAAGCTAAAGGAACTAAAACCAAGCGTCATCCATAATGATGCTAACGACTACAATGTGGTTGTTAATCAACCTCATGATGACGACCTACGTTCTTTTGGAATCCTAGATTTCGGAGACATGGTGTATTCATATACTGTCAATGAACTTGCTGTAGCAATCGCATATGCAATTCTTGACAAACCTGATCCAATCGAAGTCGCTCAGAGGATTTTGTCTGGCTATAATGTTGTATTTCCATTATCAGAAATCGAGCTAGAACTGTTGTATCCGTTGGTCTGTACACGATTAGCCATGAGTGTTTCAATCGCTGCACATCAGCAGCAACTTGAACCTGACAACGAGTATCTTGGAATTAGTCAAAGACTTGCATGGAATGCATTGAACCTACTTAGAGAGATTCATCCTCGCTTTGCATCATATTGCTTTAGGAGTGCGGTTGGTCTTGAACCTTGTGTGAATTCTCAAGTTGTAGTGGATTGGATTAGGAAGAACCCAAAGAAATTTGGTAATCCTCTTGGGACAGTTATTGATGGTAAAAACAGTATCATATTAGATCTGAGTGTAGGGAGCTTAGATATTATATCACCTTACCACCTTTCAGACCATCAAGCCTTCGGAGTCCTCGTTAACAAGAAACGAAAAGATGCTCAGGTAAACATAGCTATTGGTAGATATGATGAACCCCGTCTGATTTATGCTGGTGATCAATATGCTACTCCTAGTGATGAGAAACGCACCGTTCATCTTGCTATGGACCTTTTCGTTGGTAGTGGCACTCCAGTATTTTCTGTCTATGATGGCGTTATCCATAGCTTTCAGGACAACGAGCTACAGTATGATAATGGACCAACTATTGTTATTGAGCATGAAACAACTCCTGATGGTCCTCCCTTCTACATACTCTATAGCCATCTTACCCGCGACTCGCTAGAAGAACTGTATATTGGAAAACGTATCAAGAAAGGGCAGCAGATAGGGCATATCGGTGAATATCCCGATAACGGTGGATGGCCTCCTCATTTACATTTCCAGCTAATTGTAGATATGCTGGATGAGAAAGGGGATCTATATGGTGTTGCTCCACCCAGCAAACGTGAGGTTTGGCTAAGCATATGTCCGAATCCCAACCTGATACTTCAGATCCCTGCCAATGTATTTCCAGAACCATACTTGTCAAAGACTGAAATTATTGAGATGAGGAGTAGATCAATTGCACAGTCTCTAAGCATTTCATATAGAACACCTCTTAATATCGTTCGAGGATTCATGCAGTATCTCTATGATGAAACTGGCAGAGAGTATCTAGACCTCCGTAACAATGTTCCTCAGGTTGGCCATAGTAACCCCCGAATAGTGATGGCGCTTAGCCAACAAGCTGCAGTCCTAAACACGAATACCAGATATTTACATCAAAATCTCACAGAGTACGCAAAACGATTGACCGCAAAACTACCAAAGAAACTCAGTGTTTGCTTCTTTGTCAATAGCGGAAGTGAAGCAAACGAATTAGCACTGAGATTAGCTCGAACTCATACCAAACAAAGGGACATAATTGCCATCAAAGGAGCATATCATGGAAACACAGCAGAGCTAGTGAATATCAGTTCATACAAACATGATGGTCCTGGTGGTGAAGGGGCACCACCGCACGTACATGTCGTGAGAATGCCCGATACATATCGAGGCGAATATAGAGGCTCTGATGCAGGAACGAAATATGCTGAGGAAATTCTTGAAGCAACTCAGAAAATCAAGCAAAACGGTCGGGGTCTCGCTGCCTTCATTTTTGAGCCACTCATGGGTTGTGGTGGTCAGATTGTTTTCCCCAAAGGCTATCTAAAAGAAGCGTTCAAGTTTGTCCGAGAAGTTGGTGGGGTCTGCATTACGGATGAGGTGCAAGTAGGCTTTGGTAGAATGGGTGATTATTTCTGGGGGTTCGAAACTCAAGGAGTTGTTCCAGATATTGTAACAATGGGGAAACCGATTGGCAATGGTCACCCAATTGGAGCTGTAGTAACTACTCGTGAGATAGCTGATTCATTCAGCACTGGTATGGAGTTCTTTAGTACAACTGGCGGCAACACAGTTTCGTGTGCTGTGGGAATGGCTGTCTTGGATGAGATAGACCGAGAAAATCTGCAAGAAAATGCTCGAGAGGTTGGGGCCTATCTACTCAACGGCTTGAAGGATTTAATGAAGACTCATCCAATCATTGGAGATGTCCGTGGACGTGGTCTCTTCATTGGTATTGAGCTCGTCCGAAACCATTCAAATCTCGAACCTGCGAGCGAGGAAACTAAGTATGTCGTGGAACGTTTTCGTGATCTTGGGCTCCTCATAAGCCTTGATGGTCCTCTTCATAATGTTCTCTTGGTTAAACCACCTCTGGTCTTCAATAAAAAGAATGCAGACAGGTTGATTGAAACGTTAGACTTAGTGCTTCGGGAAGATCCAGTAATTCAATGTCAAAAAGACTGATGGAGATTATACAAATGAAACCTGACTATTCTAGAAGTATTGTTAATCTCATGAGTTCGATAGGTTCAGCTTCAGGAGTAAAGAGTCCGTATCCTCCTCTTGATTCATTAAATTCATTGAAAGATTCGAAGAATATAGTTCTCATAATCTTAGATGGGCTTGGATACAATTACCTTCAAAAATATGGGACTAGAACAGAACTTCAGAAGAATCTCAAAGGTTCCATTACTTCTGTTTTTCCCCCATCCACAGGTTCAGCGATTACCTCTTTCCTATCTGGACTTCCTCCACAACAACATGGCATTATTGGTTGGTATGTTCACTTGAAAGAGTACGGTCTTGTCACTCGAATTCTCCCATATACTAATGCGATTGATGGAAATGTCATTGATGCTCCAATTTCTAGAGTGATTGATGTCAAGAGTATCTTCAGTGACATTAAACGAGAGTATTCGATGATATACGACAATCACATTGTGGACTCTGAATACACAAGGAATCTTGCGGGCAGTGCCCGAAGGATTAGCTATTCTGACATTGACACATTCTTCAGTAGTATCAGTAGTACCATAACAATGTCGAATAAACAAAGCTATGTTTACTCATATTGGCCTACCTTGGATAGCATCAGCCACATTCTAGGCTGCGAGAGTCCCGAGGCAAAGCACCACCTCAAAGAGTTTGATGAAATGCTTCATTTGCTCGTTGAAACCTTGACTGATTCTGACACGACATTGATTATCACCGCGGATCATGGATTCAATGATGTTGCTCCAGAAAATATAGTATACACAAGAGATCATCCAAAACTCGAAGAATGTCTACACCTCCCAGTGTGTGGTGACACCAGAACTGGATTCTGTTATGTACGACCATCCAAAGTGTCGGAGTTTGAGAGATACATCAAGAATGATCTTGGTGATATTTGCAACCTTCATACAAGCAAAGAGTTGGTCCATGAGAACTGGTTTGGTTTTCATGACCCCCATCCGCGACTGCTTGATAGAGTGGGTGATTACACTCTAACCTTCAATGAGGGTTTTGCGCTTTTGAACTGCTTCCCAGGATTTGAGCCTCCAGAGTTTAGGGGACATCATGGAGGGGTGAGCTCCGATGAGATGAACGTCCCACTTATCATCATTGATTGTTGAAAACAACGAAACTTACTGAATCTTTGAAGAAGACCCGAATTCTGCTAGGTTCTTCTCCTCTGAATCAAGACAACCGCGATTATGACAACTCCTGCACCAACTAGGAGAGCTCCTACTATGATTCCTGTGTTATCACCACCCAGCTGTGTAAGATTCTCTAGATTCATCATATAGAACCTGTAGTGTATCTTGTCCGGGATGTCAGTGGTGAAGGGATTATCAATTAGCCACTCTTCAATGACATAACCATCGATAGCATATCCCGACTGATTTTGGAAAACTCTGTTTCGAGGTAGCGAATCCCATGCGTCCTCAGGAACCTCAGAAGCAGAAAATGAACTCGTGTTTGCCTCGACCATATTTCGTCCCCAAAACTGAAAGACTGCATTATCAAAGGAATCAGAAGTGGCATGAACATCAATTGTAACATTGTAAATTGGAGTTGGTAAAACAGTGCTCTCAAAAGGAATAATCATACGTGTTGTGTCAATATCTGATTCAATCGATTCTGCTACGGATTCTGCATTTGGTATTCCCGGTCCAATTATCCAATCTATCTGGTAGTCAATAGCTAGCGCAAAGTCAGACCAATCAGATGATTGTCTAGGCACAGATAGCTCAATCGAAATCTGATCACAAACAGAATCCGCTTCATACAATAGAAGACGTAGCTGAGCTATATCAGAGGAAATCAACAAATTCGGTACCGATGACAAGCTGTCCTCAAGAGCTTGTAGTTCAGTTTGTTGAGACGTGTTTAGAGAAAATCCTCTGAAGTAATCAATCTCATCTAGATAGCGTCCCCAGAGTTGCAACCCTTGCCCATTATTTATGAGGTCCATGTCAAATCTATCAAAGCTTGTGGGTTGCTGATACGAACACATCACTGACATACTAGTGCTAGCAAAAACCCATCCAAACATTGTATGTATGTCCGTTTGACCAATACAATGACCCAATTCATGAATAATCGTTGGAGTGATAGAAGCACGTGGGTGATTTGGATCGCCACCATAGAAGTATGAAAATTCACTCCTACCGTTCAAACACCATGCATCAATCTCTGGAAAGGTCGAATTGATGCCGCCTAATCCGCCAATCGCCATCTGATAGAACACTGACCACAATGGATTGTGCTGAAGCATGACCAATGCAGGAAGTACCAGGTCAGAAGAAGTGTATCTTAGGTCTGAGCAAATAATGTCATGAAGAATATAGTCCGTCCGATTCAGATAATCATCATCAATTATGATTCGACCATCTTGCGTCTTCTCCATCATAAAATCTGCAAACTCGGTATGGTTGTCATAATCGAACCAAAATAACTCAATTTCCCACGTAATGAGCGGGAATGCTTCATTCAGTGTATCTTCGATGATGTCTGGATGTATCACCCAGTTATGCATCATAGTATCATCATATGTTTCGTTCAACCCGTACATCACGATTAATGGAATGAATGCCTCATATGGTGCATCGAAGTCCTTCACATAATCCACTACGGAATCCACTGCATAATACTCATCCACATAGTATGGAGGCAGCTCAAGACGCTCCGTCGTTTTTTCGAAGAGATATTCAAGCTGACCCGTCAAGTTCTGAAGGTTCAGGTCCTTCTCGTGCTCATGAACTGGCCACGCATAGCCATACTCAATCCATTCAGAAAGCCAATCCACAGCTCCAAAGTCTAGAAAGTAGTTCCTGCTATCTGAAATAAAACCTCGAAGAGGAAGAGAGTAGGGGATATCACAAAGGGCGAAAAATGGAACCCACAAATCTTGATGATTGATATCGAAGTTGTTCCCAGTGTACCAGTATGTGGACCGCGTTTCATTATCTACCGCGCTTGTCTGTTGAACAATAGTTGTGCTAAGAAGAACGAACAGTGTGATTATCGTAATCACCTGACCTCTTGAATCCCTCATCGAAATCGCCGTTTATTTATGAATCAAATATATCATCTGTCTCTTCGACGCACCTAGAAGACGTTTTCGGTCATACACTTATACTTCCATGTGTTTAAAGCCAAAAGTCAGATGGTGATTTGTTGATGGTTTCCTTCGAAGATATTGAACATGCGCGCGAATGCATCAAGGGTCATATCAAGACCACTCCATTGCATCATTCACCGCACCTCAGTGAAATGATTCAGGGGTCAGTGTATTTGAAATTGGAAAATGAACAAATCACTGGATCGTTCAAGGTTCGAGGTGCCTTGAACAGGCTGATGACTCTGACGAAAGAACAAGCCTCAAAAGGAGTAATTACTGCCTCAACGGGAAATCATGGATTAGGCACCGCATATGCTGCAAAGAAATTGGGTATTTCTGCAAAAGTTGTATTTCCCAAAGAAGCATCACGAGTCAAGATGGAGAAAATACAGAAGGCTGGTGTTGAAGTCATTCAGGATGTGGGGTATGCTGATATTGAATCCTATGCTCGGAAACTTGCGAAAGAGAGGGGTTTGACCTACGTAAGTCCCTACAATGACCCAATGATAGTTGCTGGTGCTGGTACGACCGGCCTTGAGATTGTTGAGCAACTAGGTAACATTGACGCTGTGATTGTACCTATTGGTGGGGGAGGTCTCATCTCGGGAATTGCTACTGTGGTGAAGGTTATGAGTCCACATACTGAGATGATTGGAGTACAATCTGAAGTTTCTCCAGAAGTCTACGAATCGTGGAAGGCAGGTCACTGGGTGGATGCTGAAGAATCTGACTCACTTGCACAAGGACTGATGGGCGGGGTAGAACCTGATTCAATCACTCTTGACATCATTCAAGAACTCTTGGATAGAATTGTACTTGTAAAGGAATCTTCAATCCTTGAGGCAATTCGTGTATTATATGAAAATGAGAAACTAACAATCGAAGGTGCTGGTGCTGCTTCGACGGCAGTAATCTTGGAACGGTGGCGTGAATTCAAAGGAAAGAGAATTGTTGCTGTTGTCACTGGTGGCAATATCAGTGAGGACGAATTAACATCTCTTATCTCCTGAGCTTCGTATCTAACTCTTTGAACCTTCATCAACAATCCTAATTGTTGCTGCTATTCTTGTTAGAAATTGGTTCTCATTTGGAACCATACCCACGAATGAGAGTCTGTTGTTGATAGATATTATCGGTGCAGACGCCCCTATAAACGCTGAGAACCCTTGGTTATCCAATACAGTCGAATCACCACTCCCACGTAGAGCTGCATTCAACCACTCCTTCGCGTCATCTACTTTCTCATCATTTTCGTAGCTTGCCCATCGTATACAGATATTCTCTCCAAACCTGACTTGAGCGCGTTCCAATAGTTGACTGATTTTCTCCATCGGGTCATTGGACTCCAGCTTCACAACAACAGTCTGTGTTTGAGGGGTGACTACCTGAGCTGAAGTATCTCCACATGCATCCTCATCTTTCACAACCGGATCTGCTTCTACAATTCCAATTCCTGACATTGGGGGAAAAACTGTGATTGTGACTTTCTCTATGCACTCGTCATCCTTCATAGTCTGTAATGTGCATTGGTTCCTCTATATCTGTATGGTTTCAACAATTTTAGATAGATTCCACACTATCTTTTGGGAAATATTATTACACTGCTTCTTGATCTAAAACTTCGAATTATCTGTCTAGCTACTTGCACTACTTTTCTCTACTCTTTCCTTAATACTCCACATCCCAAACTTCATGTTTTTCAGCATAATCGTGAGCTTCCTGAATACTATCGAAGCATTTCAGTACATCATATGTGAAATATTGTTGGTCTTCTCTATCTAGCTCAATGACAGGTCTAGGCTCCGTACTAGCCTGTTTGTATATTCGAATCAAACATAGCTTGTTCTGAATACCTGCATCGGCACATTTCTTACATCCCTTGGGGCCTTTGGCGCAATGGACCCCCTCGATGACCCGAATGATGTCCTCAAATTCTTCTGAAGCACTGGTCATAAACAAAATGTCTCAATTGTGTATCTAATAATGTTCGTTGGATGTTCCCATCGTTATTTTTCGCAACCAGCGAATCCAAGACTTTAGCCCTATTCTGAGTAATTCAAGGCTTTCCTCAATACTTCGACAATTTCATCATGTCCTTCTCTAAGAGCATACGTTAAAGCTGTCATCCCATCCTCACTTTCAGTACCCGCGATTTGAATAGCAGGATCCGCCCCCGCATCTAATAGTATTCTCACAACTTCCAAATGCCCTTTGCCCGCTGCAAACATGAGGGCTGTTCCAGAAACATAGGTCCTTGCATTTACTTCTGCTCCTCTTTCAATTAGTATCTTCACAATCTTAGAATGACCCTCAAAACTGGCATGCATAATAGGTGTCCACTCTGCAGAATTGGTACTGTTAACATTGGCATTTCCATCTAGCAGTGTGTGTACTATCTGGAAATGTCCCCTTAGAGCTGCCCAATGAATTGGCATCATACCCCGATCATCAATCACGTTCACATTTGCGCCTTTTTCTAAAGCCTTTTGCGCATCTTCTAAGTTTCCAACTTCAGCAGCTTCGAGAAGAATTGAATCTTCCTTCTCTGCACTACTTGTACTTGGTTTTGCTTGCTCAACACGAAAATCCTCCAGCATCTGAACAATCTCAGGCCTACCGTAAACTGACATCGAAGCAACATGGATTATATCATTCAAAATTCTTTCAGGAATCTTACCCGCTTTTTCTAGGAGAAATTGAACAACCTGCGTTTGTCCATCTCGTGCAGCGATATGAAGTGGAGTCATATCAGTTGCGTTTGTCAGAAGTAAGTTTGCCTCCTTTTCAAGAAGATATTGTACGATTTTCAGATGTCCCCTGCTTGCGGCAAGATGAAGTGCGGAGTCCTTCATGTATTCATTTTGTGCATCTATATCTGCTCCCGATTCAAGAGCTTCCTTGACTGCATCAAGGTTCCCTGTTTCAGCAGCAGCGATGAGATTTTCATTCTTAGCTCTCATTGGTACTCCTTCTTGAAGATTTTTTTGGGTGAGTGGATTGTGGTCAAAAATATTGCTAGTTTAGTCCTTTTGAATCCTGTAATTAGCTGCAAATTTTGCTTAAGGAACAAATCTTAATATTGGGTGACCAATATATTACAAAAACTGTTTGGATGGTTAGATAGTATATTCACACTCTAAAATTATCCTAAATTTCCAGTAGAGGTGTTCACATGAAACGTGATCAATACAAAATATTCTCGCCTGGTATTATTTCAAATCTTCAACTTCCAAACCGTTTGGTGAGGTCTGCTACATGGGATCCTTGTCTCTTTAAGAGTCGGAAAATGACCGAAGAGGTTCTAAATCTGTACAAGGAGCTAGCATTAGGAGGAATTGGACTTATCATCACTGGTGGCTTCCCGGTTTTTGAGGAGCGGACTACTTCAGAAAGTGCTGGTAATTGGCTAGTCACCTATTCAGACTTGCGTGTTTATGGTATTGAACGCATGAGTGAAATTACTAGGGAAGCAAATCAAGATTGTAAAATAGTAGCTCAGCTTGAAAATGGTGGAATCAGTGCGCGACCCTCAGCTATTCAATCTCCATTTTCTAGAAGGATTCTCAGAGAACTTACCGAAGAAGAGATTGTTGACATTATCAATTGCTTTGTGGAAGGCATAATCGATATTCAGAAATCAGGATTTGATGGTGTTCAACTTCATGCTGCTCATGGTTCTCTCCTGAGTCGCTTCCTGTCTCCTCACACTAATCGCAGAAATGATGCATACGGAGGGTCTGCTTCAAAGCGCGCTAGAATAATCAAAGAAATTGTTTCTAAGTCAAGAGAAGAAGTAGGCTCCTTTCCAATTCTCATGAAGATGAATTGCACTGATTATGTCAAAGGTGGAATAGATCTTCAACAGTTTCCTCAGATTGCATATGAAATTGAGAACTCTGGAGTTGATGCTATTGAAATGAGTGGTGGGATGTGGGAGTGTCTAGTCAGATCCGAGGAAGAACTGGGCTTTCGACCTGTTCCTGCACCCGAGTCTCACACTCGCATCAACACACCTTCTAAACAGAGTTATTTCTTGAAGTATATAAAAAACCTAAATCTCAGAATTCCCCTGATTCTTGTTGGAGGTAATAGAAACATCGAACGACTTGAAGAGGTCATTCAGCAATCGAATGTAGATTTCATCGCGTTGTCTCGACCATTAATCAGAGAACCAGGTTTACCAAATCGATGGTTGGAAGGTCGTGGAAAAAAGACAGCTGAATGCATATCCTGCAACTCGTGCATCTATGATATGCATATACATCCAGGACTATCTAATCCTGGCCTCGTCACGTGTGTCCATCAGAAAGATAAGACACTGCATAGAATGGCTCAACAATGGCTCTCTTCTTGGGTTGAGAGGAATTTGAAAGACTGAGAATGGGAATTACTGCTGTCCATGTATTTTCAAAGAAGTTTCATGCAAATATTATTACCATGAAAATAACTGCAAGCACACATACAATAATTCCGATTCTTTTCCTTTTTTCATTCATTATCATAATACCCCGCCACAGATGATGTTGCATATTCTCCCTCTAGAAAGTATATTTTAAACATCCATCTTGGCGCAATGGATGATGTATCTACATAGCTCCTGCGCACTTCTGTAATAATTAAAATCCAACAAAGTTAAAACAAATAGATAACTAATAAATAAAACGAGAGTTTTCTAGGATTGTGTGAGCAGAAACTATCTATTTTGATATTTTTCTTCTGTCTACTTTTCTCCTTAGGAATTTCTGCCACTAGTGCACAATCAAGAAGTGAACATGAGATTATACTTGGCACACCTGATAATGACATTGCTATGGATATGACGCTTGATAGTGTTGGAAATGTAATAGTAGTTGGACGGTCCGAATACACAGTGGATCCTTGGTTAGGTGAGTTTTATGCTATCAAGGTTTCATCTACTGGAGAAACGCTCTGGACCAAATCCTGGAATGTTTCATTGGATGATATTCTTGTCAGTGCGTGTGTTGATTCAGAGGACAATGTCCTAGTGTCTGGTGTGTCAAATCTATCAACCGGTCAAACCTCTGGAATTATCTATAAGCTGGCTCCTGATGGAGTGCAACTCTGGTCTATTAATATTGATAATCTCAGTTATTCGTGGTCGCTATTTGGTGGATCCTACGACTGTTTCGATATCGAATTACACCCCGAGTCCGATGACTTTTTCGTGGTCGGGAGTGTGATTGATGAGTCGAAACGGACTTTTGTCGCTCGATACAATGTTTCTGGCTCTTTGGTATGGCGTACTGAATGGTATGGCCCATCAGAATCCTTTGGTAGCATAGCAAGCCAGACATGGATTAGCTCACAGAATTGGATAGTTGTTTCAGGTCTACTTTATGACGGTACAGATTCATGGTATCCATTTGATGGGCTATACCTTGCAGCTTTCGATTTTGATGGGAAACAGGTTTGGAACTATACATCATATGAGCCAATGTATTCTAATGTCCTTGGAGAATTATCTGCAGGTTTTGAAATCAATCCTGACGAGTACTTGTATGCTACATCTGTAGGAAGAAACTTTGATCATGTTGTACGCAGAACATATGACTTGAACGACATGTGGAGCTTTGATATGATCATCGACGAATATCACTCAGTTGTTATTACTGGATTTACCGCGAATGGCACCAACAATCTAATCGGATATGGTGAAGTCATTAGTCTCATTGCAGGGGAGTCAGTCATTAAAGCATACAGACCTGCATTTTCCGGAATACCACCGCCACAGACTCTCATCTTCAGTTTTTCCCAAAATGGGACAATACTCTGGTACGACTTTCTTGTGATAGGCAGATTATCTGAGCCTTGCGGGTGTCAGTTCGATTCAGATGGAAGGTTGATTGTGGCAGGGAATACGAGCCCCTGGGAATTTGAGACAAATGACTTCTACGTTGTGTTCGGTTTTGTGCAGACACCTTTTCCAGTCCATCTGGACAGTCTTGCGATCTACATTTTTCCTCTGTTCAACTTGTTTTCACTTGGTTCAATATGGGTCTTTTTTAGAACTAGATCAAGAAATATCAAACCCAATGGTGATTCGAAACCTCTTGCAGATCTTGAGGCTGCAACCAAAATTCTCCTTCTGATTGAGGTGGTCCTTTTTGTAGTGGTATACGCTGTTCTAATAGGACCATATGGGGGTGGTGGTCCTCCTTCACCTCTAATCTATTATCCTGATTGGGTTGATTATACAATATCTGGTTTGTTCTATGGGTTGCCAATCCCAATTGCAGCATATCTAGTAATTTGGTTCAAAGATAGAACCACAGTGTCCAGAAACCAATAGCAAATTATCTTGATGGTTATAAATTTAAAATCTCAAGACCCCATGTCGTCGTAGTCAGTGTAAAAGCTGTTGAAAGCATGACTCACCAAATCAAGCACTACTACCCTTACTCAATTGTACTCACTTCTTTCTCTGGCACCAGTCCCCTTTGATTGCACTGAGATGTCCGTTGTGATGATTCAGATGTGCGAACATATCTGCAATCGCATCAATGACCCGCTTGCCTTGATAATAGTCGGGAGTGTTGGCCCCTTCTAGAACGCGTCCCAGTTCTTCATCCGAAGCTTGTTCGAAATACTTGAGAAACTCGCTCTCCACTAAATCGTAGTAGTCGTTAATCTCTGCAAGCGAAGTGCCTTTCCAGTTTCCATCGTCGCTACTGTCGCCTCGGTAGGAATAGAAGAGATTTGGATTCCTTGGCTCTCCTTCCCTGATCAACATGTTCAGCGTATAGTCGTATGCCGCCGCTTGATGTGCTAGGAGCCATCCAAATGCTGACATTCCGGTCTCAGGTCGATAGGAGAGGTCTTCGCATCCATTTTCCATTAAGCCCTGAAGAGCTCTTTCACGCCACGCTCTCGTAGATGCTGAAAGACTTTGGACTAGTTCTTTGGCATTCATTTCAATCACCACGAATAGCAGGCTAGCCAGATTTATACATTGGCAACAAAGCGGTGGATGTATCAATATTGTGATATATTACAAAAGATAGATCTACTTTACATCGCGCGATTTCTTATTATCCTCGCAATAACACGATGTTTTTTTGATTGAACAACTGCTTTGAAGGCCATCTGAGCTATCCTTAATATCTCTATACCGAATTCATTGAGAATCTAGTTAATGAACCATATTGAGGTTTTTAAAATGGGTGTAGATTTTGATAAACTGAGAAAAGAAGTCATCGAGAAAATGCAAAAAGGAAAATCTGGCGACGTAGGAAACGAATTGAGAAAAGCATTCGAAAAAATTGAACCTTCGGAGTTCCAGAATTTCGGCGGGATAATGAAGGATGCTATTTTAGTGGATCCTGCAATGTTCTCGGAGAAAGCATATATTCTCTTTGATAAGATGATGCGTGCGAGAAAGGCTGACAAACTAGCTGAATTCGAGAGATTCTTTGTTCAGAATTTCTGTAAACTACCTGGTGAGGAATTCGCAGTAATTTTTGATGGTTGGGTTGAAACTGGCAAGTCTGTAATTAAGGGACAGGTTTTCGTTTCGAACTATCGTGTCATCGCAACTGGAGTGCAGGAAGCTAAGGCTGCACGAGTGAGTGGTGGTGGTGTGTTCGCATTCCTAAGCCTAGTCCAGCTTGGCAGCTATATGTATAACAAGTCTATCATGGAGCAGATTACTAAATCCATCACAGACTCAGGTTTCCAAATGGTGAATTATGGTGTCCTGTACCCCATTAAGGGTGGTTATGAAATCGAGCAAGAAGCCAAGGGTTTCAGGGCTAAACAGGCTGACCGAGTGAATTACAAGGTCGATGTACCATACCTTGACAAGAAAGGGAATCAACAGATTGCAGATATCGACGTGTCAATTGTCGTTAATATCAAGGATTCTGACATTCAGGCAAAGCTCGATAAGATCGAATCGATTGTCCGAGCCAATGCAAAGCCTATGTAGTTCTGGTATTGATCTAATCCAAGCATGCTCTCCTTCTTCCTAGGAGGACATGTCTTGGAGATATTTTTGTGTTCTTTCAATAATATCATTATTCAGAAAGGTATGATTCTGAATCCAACTTCTCATCTCTGAAATCACCTCATAACTTTGTGTTAGCCGAAGCTGTTAAGTACCAGCCAGAATTGTCTGACCTCAGTATCGCCTCATTTTTGTTAGTGTTGTTATAGGAATTCAATTCCAAAAGACTGATGTAGAAGGTCAGTCAAATAATAATGATTTCTCGGGTTTGAGGTTGTCGAATGTGAAGCCAATTGGAACCATAACCGCATGTTTTCCCTATGTTGATGAGGAGACTAGGGCTATCCTTCAATCGGTCATGGATGAAGCAAAAGACTACAACGATTTTGCAGAGCGACTCTGCGAGAAAGCAATAAGCGAATCACTCCCCGATTTGGCAATTTATTTTGCATACTATCATTGCTATAATCAGGGTAAGTATAACTTTCTAAAACAGATAATTGATGCAAACGTCAAGACAAAGCTCACCCAGCTTTTCACTCTTGTAGCAGCACAGAGAAGGGGAGAAGACATTGAATGGAGTGAGTATCAGAAAGCCATGTTTTCCTCATTGACGCATGTTGAAAATGATTGGATGGCCTGTCACATTTACATTGCTTGGCGTGTAATGATTGAGATTTTTCACCTGCCTGACGCAGCAGTAGATAATGAAACTCTGAACATCTTGACTTCCAAGATTGAGAATGATGAGGAGTATGGTTTCTTTCTTTCACAAGTTCGCAGAATCACAGCTTTGCGTTTGTCTACCGAAGGCAATCTCAAAGATGCGATCAAATATATTGACCTGGCCATCACTCAAGCAAAGAAATATGATGATCAAGAAGCGCTTTGCGTACTCCTCTTACAGAAAGCTAACAAAATAAAGCATTTCAACTTTAATGAAGCACTGAGTATCTTAGGGATCACGAAGAAGATAGTTGATGAGCTTGGATATGTTGATGGGGACGGACTTTATCTTCATGAACTAGGTCATATTGCAATGGCGAAAGGGGAGTTCGAGAAGGCAATAGGCTATCAGAATCAATGCGTGGTGCATCGATTGGACACAGGACTTCCCGTAGGTTTCATGAGATTGGTCATAGCTTCCATCTACAACCAGAAGGGTGATGGAAAGACTGCTCTAAAATTCATACATGAGAGTCGAAATGACTATGGGAAAGGCGCCGAAGTATTGGACCAAATACAGGCGACTTGGGCGTCTCTGCTCCTCAATAAGCTTGATGAGGCTAGTCAGTGCTTGGAGAAGGCACATGCATCCTCACTAAACTCCGGTGATGAAACATACCTTGCCTATATTCATTTTCTTGAGGGTCTACTAGCGAAAAAACAAGGTGACCTGTTGTCTGCTGTTTTTTCCTTGAAGAACGCTCTTGAGGTTTATGAGCGGTTCGAATTTGATGCCTTTATCAATCTCGCACTCTTGGAACTGGTCGATTCTGAGATTGACTTGGTTTCTCCTAAGAAGGAAAGTGGCGGACTAGAAGTTTCCGGACCTTGGATGAGAAAGTTACTTGATCGCATTGAGGAGAAGGATCTTCCAGGCACTGCTGCACAGGCTAAACTCCTTCTGGCCAAGTTCAGATTCAAACAGGGTAGAATCGAAGAATCAAGAAGATTAGTAGAACAGGTCTTGGACATCTCAGAAAAAACTGGGATGTACTATCTCAAGGACAAGGCCGAGCTTCTTATCCCAGACTTACTTCTCTCGTAGAACGTCAGAGAACTCTCTTCACTTGCGTCTACACCAGTCGCCGTTGATTGCACTCAGTTGACCATTGTGGTGATTAAGGTGTGCACACACATCGGTAATCGCATCAATGACCCGCTTGTCTTGGTAATAGTTGGGAGTGTTGGCCCCTTCTAGAATACGGCTCAGTTCTTCATCGGAGGTTTGCTCGAAATACTTGAGAAACTCGCTCTCCACTAAGTCATAATAGTCGTTAATCTCTGCAAGCGAAGTCCCTTTCCAGTTTCCATTGTCGCTACTGTCGCCTCGGTATGAATAGAAGAGATTCGGATTCCTAGGCTCTCCTTCTTTGATCAACATGTTCAATGTATAGTCATACGCAGCAGCTTGATGCGCCAAAAGCCATCCCAATGCGGACATTCCGGTCCCAGGTCGATAGGAGAGGTCTTCGCATCCATTTTCCATTAGGCTCCGAAGCGCTCTTCTACGCCACGCTCTCGTAGATGCTGAAAGACTTTGGACTAGTTCTTTGGCATTCATGGCAATCGCTTTGACTTGTAGTCTGGGATTTTTATGCATTGGTTACTACGCATTGGTATGTTGAGTTCCCGAAACTTGTTAATAGGACCTTCATTATGCATTGTTTCTGACATCTGTTTTCCGTGACCATTCTCAATTTGGCAAGCCGAAGCTGTTAAGTACCAGCCAGAATTGTCTGACCTCAGTATCGCCGCTGTTTCATCGGCGTTCAAAAGAGGATTCAGTGATATATTATGAGTCGAAAAGTGTGCCTCGCAGGCGGTGCGGTCACTCCGTTCGACTATCCCATGCATATAACTCCTGAGGGAATGATTGCTAATGCTATTGTGGAGACCCAGGGAGATGTACCCGACTTCACATTGAGAGACCTTCAGTTTATGGTCTACTCGCACTTCTCAGTGCACTTTGGCAAACAACTCTGTCCGGAGTGGATTGTTCATGATCATCTGGGACTAGTCGGTCTACCGCATGTGAGAATTGAGAATGGAGGAAACACCGGAGGATCAGCTCTGTACGGCGCATTCATGGCCATCAAATCGGGTATGTTCGATGTGGTTGGTGTTGCCGGGTGGGAAACCATGGACAACGTGACACAGTCCCAAGGCTCGGAGTTCATTGCGCTCGCCTCAGACACGAGGTATGAAGCACTTGCTGGTGGTATATACCCAATCTACTATGCTGCAATGGCGTACAAATTCATGAAAGAGAATGGTCTTACTGAGGAAGACTTTGCAATGGCTGCGTTGAAGAATCGCAACTATGCTGCTGATAATGAAAAGACTCAGTGGTATAGAAGTGACTTCACCAATCCCAAATCTCCCTACCACAAGAAGGAGCTTACAGTCGAAGACATAATGGAAAGCCGTCTTATCAGCTACCCCTTGAAGCGATTGGATTGCTGTCTCATGAGCCGTGGAGGTGCTTTCGCCTTGATAACATCTGAAGAGTGGGCTAAGAAGCATGCTCCTGACAACTATGTCGTTATTGATGGTGCTGGGCTTAGTAGCTGTACAATTCGAGCCGGGGATCGTATCGACTTCCCAGGTTGGAATGAAAGGTACGGAAAAGGCTACCCAGACATGACAGAGTTTGCTGCGTGTCGACGTTCCGGTGAGATGGCCTATGACATGGCAGGCATCGAGTACAAGAATGCCGCCAAAGAGATTGATGTGGCTGAGATTCATGATGCCTTCAGTTCATCAGAAGTCCAGATCTACAAGGCGCTCTATTGGTGCGATAAGGACAATATGAGAGAGTTCATCCGTGACAAGCAGACCTTCCTTGATGGTGAAGTCCCAACAAACATCGGTGGCGGTCTGATGGGTTACGGTCACCCAGTTGGAGCAACCGGTATCATGTCAGCTGTCGAATGCATGTACCATCTCAATGACACAGCGCCTAAGAAACACCTGAGTTCCAAGACCTATGTCAAAGATGCAAACACCGGTCTTGTCAACAGTCATGCAGGTACTGGTACCAGTATCTCGAACTTCATTCTGAGGAGGCCATAGAGATGACCAAGGACAAACGTATGCACAAGATACCTGGCCACAACGATGTAGAGTGGGACGACAAGCACTCGGATGAGTTCCGTGGTGATGTCAAGGAAACCGGTATCGGGTTTATGGGCTACGATTGGGACAGCAAGGAGGAGCAGTTCAAGGTCTATCTGCATTATGATCAGCTATACTACTGGAAATATGCAGAGGTTTCAAAGCTCGGTAAGGGCTTTGTTGATGGTGAGTTCTGGGGCACCAAATGTCCCAAGTGTGGTGACAAGTTTTTCCCACCGAGGGTGAACTGCTGGAACTTAGATGATAACCTCGAAAAGACTGAGTGGGTCAAGCTCAAGGAAGAAGGTATTGTCCACACATGGACAATTGCTGGATGGAGTGGAAAGTCTTCATTGAAACGCCTACCCTTTGTACTCGCCTATGTCATAGTTGATGGTTGCAAGACTGCAATTGCAAACGAGCTCAGAGGTCTAGACCCATGGGACACCGAGTTTGGTATGCCTGTAAAGGTTGTTTGGAAGCCTAAGAAGGAGCGGCAGGGCACTGTCACCGACTTCTGGTTTGAGCCAGCTGACGGTTGGAAACCTGGCCCAATGAACCCAGAGAAGGAGCGTATGAAGGAACTCTGCGCGCCTGTCTATGAATGGGTCAAGACCATGAAATAAATTTCAATCGAATAGAGCTGGTTTTATACCAGCTCCTCTTCTTATTTTCACAAAAAATATCCATACCATTATTATGAAACCCTTCACACACTACGACATCCATAGGTCTGATCTTTTCGCGTCATTCATCACCTTGTCTTCATCGCTCTTATTGTGGTCTTTGTTCTTAGCATGTTTCAGATTAGGTATCTAAATATTTGATTCTGCCAAGGATTTAATTGACTGATGAAGGTGTCCAAACAAGCTTTTTCTATTTATTTTGGAAGATTTAGGAAATTAATCCCATAAATGGAAGCTGAATTAAATGAAGTCAAGATACTTGCTTTTCACATTCTTTGTTATCATTTTGATATTGCCAATAACAAATCCAATTACAACATCCCAATTTGTTGAAGATACAAGAGTGAGCAGATTCACAGAGGTTCTTCAACCTCACTTTGCAGTTTCAGATATTGGAGGAGAAGACCCTCTGATTACTAATGTAATACGTAATGGGGGCTTCGAAGAAGCTGATACAAACGGTGGGCCAGAGCACTGGATTGAAGTTGGCTGTGGTTTGGTTGTGCAAAATGGATCTTACCAAGATATTACATATTCAGGTTCAAAGGCAGGTCGTCTTTTGGCAAAAGGAAGCTCTCAGTTTTATGGTAGTGCGCAGTATGCCGATTTTCACTCGGTTGCTCCAAGACCTTATTTGGAACAGAATATGGTAGTGGATTTCTTCTTCTATATTGAGTCAATTCCCTTAACATCATCATCATTTGATGCGTCAATAAAATTCGAGGTAGTTATTTACAACAATATTCTAACTCGCACAATCAATTATTGGTTATCTCATAGAGATAGTTATAATCCTGTTAACGGAACATATCTGAAAAACATACTTTTGAATGGCTCAACCAGTGCTTGGATAAACTTTGACAGGAATATAACTAGTGATTATGAAGATCTCTTTGGAGTGGTTGATTCTAACCTGTATGTTATCAGCACTGGCTTTACCGTGTGGTCCCCCGCCGGAGTGGACACACCCTCTGATTTTATCTTCGATGATCTGACAATGCAAAATTCCACAGGGTATGAATTCATCGCAAATGGGGATTTTGAGGCCGGACCAGCAAGTGGATTTACAAATTACCGCTGTAGTCCTAGCTATGCGTTGTTATCGAGCGATAACACGGAAGGATTAGCATCAGTCAACATGAGTGCCTATGCTCAGTTGAATTCTGATGTATCCGATGTGATTGTAAGAAATAGCATTGGGTACCCTGAAGGTTACTTTGTTACAGGACAAGGTACAGGAATAATCGACTTCGATTGGAAGTATAGTGACGCTCCATCAGCGGACAATGACCAATTTGCATACCTCTTTATTCATGCAAGGAATACAACCCATCAGTTTGAATTCTACTGGTTTCTGGGTCGATATTCAGACGATACAAGTTTCACAAACACAAGTAACACCTACTTTATGCTGACTGATGGTTTTGGCAATCGTGGATCCTGGGAACACCAGGCCATCGACTTGAATGATGCCTTCACGGAACTGGGCATTGTTAATGTTGCGATTGATAGTTTCGAGTTCTACGCTAAAGCAAGTCAAATCGCTGGTTCCTACGTTGTCCTACTCGTTGATGCCTTTAGTTTCATGGACTTTCCAGCTCATGATCCTGGATTTGAACAAGACTGGTACTGGAATGTTGCACAGGTTTGTACAGCTTGGGATCATACGGGAAACGTTCATCCATGGCAGAACAGGACTCCTGTTGCACATAGTGGAGATTGGGCTGGAACACTTGACGTCACGAGTTACGTAACTTCTGGTTTCCATCGAAATACATTCTTGCAACTCGAGAGGGACATATACACCTCATTCTGGTATCGCATCAATTCAATAGTTAACTCTGGCTCAATGCATAATTACGCAAGAATTGACTTCTTGTTTGACAACAACTATCACCTTGAGTATTATCTTGGTGGAGAAGCAATGCCTGCCACGATGAATACAAGTACCATTGCTCGATATTATGCTGATGACTATAGTACCACTGGGATGTGGTTGAACATAGTTCGAAATCCATGGCGAGATATGACTGCTGTGTTTGGTGAGTCTACATGGAATATTGTTAACATCCTGCTCTACGCATACTCCGAGGGCGGAGCGTCTATATCTATCAACTTCGATGACATCAACTTTGTTCGCGATACACATGGACCGAACATCTCCTTGGTTCAACGAAATCCTTCAGTACCCACTTACCAAACCTCGGTCACAGTAACTTCTGATATCACTGACAATATGGAGCTCGCTGAAGTAAATCTTCACTACAACAATGGGTCATGGCATGTGGTAGAAATGACCAAAACTACCGGGTATGAGGCAATAATACCGGTCGCCCCCTATGGGACTCTTGTTGAGTACTATGTGAACGCAACGGATTATGGTGGAACCGTAACTGTAAGCTCACTGGAAAGTTATGTGGTTTCTGATGACGTTAACCCAACTATCACCCTCACATCACCTGCGAGTGATGAGGTGGTCAATGGAACTGTTCTAATTCAGTCCAGTGCATCCGATCCCATTGGTGGTGGAGGAGTTGCATTTGTCGAGTTCTGGAGAAATGAATCTACTCTGATGTTCAATGACACAGTTGCTCCATACGAATATAGTTGGGACAGTAGGACTGTAGCAAATGGAACATATCTCATAACAGTTAAGGTCGTAGACTTTGCAGGGAATTCAGCGAATGACTCGGTTACTATTTCCACTGACAATGATTTTACAGCACCCAAATGGACAATCGTACCCGCAGATCAGGAAATTATTGAAGGTGAAGTGTTCAGCTATCAAATCGGTGCCTCAGACATATCGGGTATCGGCGGTTACGCTGTTAATGACACAGTCAACTTTGTTATCGACTCGTCTGGGTTGATTACAAACGTGACAACCTTAGCCGCTGGTGATTATTTCTTGAATGTCAGTGTCTGGGACTCGTTAGGAAATAAGGTGTTCCAAGTTATCAGAATAACTGTTTCACCTGCATCAACAACAACACCCACAACAACAACCTCATCGACTCCGACTACTCCATCTGAGCCGGTTGACCGGACAATGCTCTTGGTGGCTGGCGGTGCATTGGTTGCAATACTGTTCTTTGGATGTCTTGTCAAGATGCGAAAGCGCTAGTTCTAGTATGAATACCGATAATGTAGTCTAACGACTCCTGAGAAGAAGTGTATGAAGGAACTCTGGGCACCTTTCTACGAATGGGTCAAGTCGATGAAGTAAATCCTAGTGTGCGAGCTGGTTCTGTGCCAGCTCCTCCTCTTATTTTCATATAAAATTCTCAAGATGAGATTGTTTTAACTGGCTTTCTTTGACCATTCGATTAAATCTATAGCTCTATTTTCATATTTTCTGCCTCATTTCAGAGGCTTCCATCTATGTCCGCATTTATTGCACATAAGTTCAGTTTCAAGTACTCCAGGTATACCAAATTTCCTCACTTTTAGAGATGAAGGACTCTTACACTTGGGACATATCATTTTGAATTATGTCACCTCATTATGTTAAACTATTGGCTTTACTAAATTATTGACTACTGTGATCTTTCCCTGAAATTATCGTCTTCCTGAAGCATCAATTCGAACTTGCACGATTTTGATGGACATATTAACAATTTCTTTTCTACATCTACATCCAATAGACTCTTGCATCTAGGACATGTGATATAGTCGATAACTTCTTCTAATGACGAGAATTTAACTACATTGAAAACATCTTCTCCCGAGTCTTTTATCGTCAAGATGAAATTATTCAGCATTATAATATGAAATATCTCATAGACATCGTTAACAGTCCTGTAAAGATTCATGGCTGTATTGCCTTTAATCTTCACCAGTTCAATATTATCGATATCCATGAAGAAACTTGCCACGCGGGTTGCAAATATATATTATGCGTTCCTCTGACCCTCTTAGCGATGTTGCTGATTCTCGTATTCTGATGAAGATCTCTGAATTGAATTTAGTGGAAACGGAACAATACTTTTGCATGTTCGACTGAAAAAAAGCCAACGACCTCAGGGGTCTCGATCTATGTGTTGCAGAAATCGGAATAGCCATGAAGGTCGTCTGGAAACCAAAAAATGAACGTCAAGGCACAGTGACCGACTGGCACATTCAACACATCGATGAGTGGAACCCAGAGCTAATGACCCCTGAAAAGGATTGTATGAAGAAACACTGTGCACCTGTCAACAAATGGGTCAAGACCATGAACTGACCTTGAAATTAACCTAGCTGGCAGTCAGCATGTAAGCTCTCATTCTTTTCTTAAACCCACTTTTAATTTTGCCTGCGTCGTTGGTCGGCTGACTAGTTTACAACGGACTAGCTTGATTGAAGTTTTGGAAAGAATTTTCCAGTACGTTTCATATAGTGCCTGTACTCCTCACCGAATCCTTCCTCCGATGACAGTAGATCCTCCTCTATTTTTACTCTATAGTATGCGAGGACCAATGCAAAGTCGAAATAGATGACCATGAATACATTTAGCAGAAGTAGAGTGATCATTAAATTGAGTAGACCCAATATCAACGTGGTAGCCAATCCGACAAACTTACATATGAATACCACTTGCTCGCTTGAAGGCGAAGCCATTGACTTCACTTGAGCATCTCAATAAGACACTCGGAAACATCCTGATGGTCTGGAGTACGGCATCTATCGTAGTTGGCTTTTTACTGTATTTCTTCTCTTTTGTTCCGCTACTCCAAGGAATAGGCTTACAATCTATGCTCTGGGGTTTGATTAACCTCGTACTAGCAGTCAAACTACTGAAACAGGAAGAGCACACTCAAGAGAAAACCAGAAGAGAACTATCCATTAGCCTTGGTCTTGATCTCATCTACCCGATCATTGGTCTACCACTTATTGTCCTGGGACCGGATGCATATCTGGTAGGGAATGGATATGGAATCATCATCCAAGGAGTGTTTCTATTGGCATTGGACCTCGCTTTTCATAGGAGATTCATGCAACTCTCGTGAACCCTAATTTAATAGTAATGGAGGTCTCAACGACCACTTTTTCATTTGAAGCAAATTTCTGAATTTCACTCATTGACCACATATTACAGAAATTAGGAAAATAACAAATACTCTTTCGATTCAACAATTGTTGAGGGTAAGTATGGAGCGAGCTAAAGACCCAGTTCTGATTAATGAAGCTGAAAGAATCCTGCGAGAATATTCGACCGAGCTTTCACTAGAAAGCATCTCCATATTCAGAAAGGATGGAGTCTTTCTATATTCTTCAGACCCCTTAATACACCCTGAGGAATATGAGGAACCGTTTTTCACTGTTCTACTTGACATAGTAAACAACTTCGTGGTTGGTGTACCATTCTCAGTAATTCTGCATGATTGGGCAAATTGCTTGATTCTCAAACCTATCTATCTGGAAAACTGGGGTGAAGTAGAGGGATGGTACCTAGCTCTTGGTAGCTGCTTTGATATGAATTGTAGAGAGCTTGTTGCAGATCTCAGAGATCATATGGTGCGGAATGTAAGGAGCGACATCTCACACACATTAGGCACTGAAGACCGTAAACGACTACTAGAATTGGCATTTGATTTTCCGAAAATCATAGGTAGGGAGTTTGAAAAGGATGCAGACTCTGTCCTCGCGATTGAGGGTGATTATGGAGTCGTCATCCATAGGTATGACAGTCAACCTCAGGGAGTATCAGTTCAAACCTTCAAACCTTTCCCACCCCTCCTTCAAAGATTGGATGACATGGACCAATATCTTCAGTCTTCTGAAGCATGGGGTATCCTGTACCCTGACCCTCGCCCCGACGGTGGAAAGAAACCGACTTTTATTAGGTCAAACAGACTTCTCAAGATTTTGCTCGCCTACAGCTTATTGATGATGATTGCAGCCATTGTTGCCGATCCTGGTTCCTTCTTTGAATACATCGGGGCGTTTGTCATGGTTAATCTGTTTCTCCTTTTTTTTGTCTTTGAACACAAGCGAGGTGGGATCAAAAATGAGAGGATTTGCCCATGTTTTCTTTATCTTGTTGGAATAATGATAGTGGTGATTGTTCTCTCAGCATGGGCAGCATCTGGTTTTCCGTGGTTAGGTTCTGCTATTGGAACGCTATTGTTCGGGTCCTATTTTCTACTTGGTGGCATTCTGTTCACAGTGATTCGATGGGAACGTGAGGGAGTATTAAGCAATATCGAAAATGATGACAAACAAGATGCTGAAGCCATATCTTATGAATAATGATTTTCGGTTCAGTTTAATCTACGACTGGGATAAGTCCATGAAATAACATCAGAATATTTGATTTGGGAGGTCAACTGACACCAACTCTTCGTCCTTCTTTATTTACGAACTCCCTTGTCTTGATGAAAAGGGGAAAATCTGATAAAATCCAAGTCTTTGATATTCACCTTTCACAGTACTATTCCGGTTTCATGAGTCAGAGCTTCAAAAAAGACTCAAACAGTTAGGAGTTCTGGGCATCAGTCCATAATCAATCATGAATATCAAATATCCGTGATTTCCTAAGGGGGTTTTGAATTGGATGTGCCTTATTGTAGCAGCACATCCTAGACCAATTACTTCAGGATTGAAGAAAAACACTTACTATGTTTGAAGATACTTTCCAAACCAATCCATCATCATTGGTAGTTCTCTGTCAATCAGAGTGTCTGAACACATATGATCTCCCTGAGGAACTATATGTAGGTCAACAGGTCCTCCAAAAAACTTTACAATTTGACGGACGCCTTCAACTGGAGCTAGACTGTCCTCCTCTCCATGCACGATTAGCGACCGAGCTGTTATTTTTGGCAACATTGTTTCGAAATCGTAGGCTCTCAATCTTTTGAAAACTTCATTTTGATCCATGATTCCAGTGTGCTTAGCAATTTGTCTTCGCTGTATAGCAGGCATGCGTTTTACAACCTTATCCAATTTGACCAATGCAGCTCCCACCATCGCAATTGACGCAATTCGAGCATCAAAAGAAGCCATCACAGCAGACATTAGTGCCCCGCCGCTGAATCCGAGTGCACCCACTTGGTTAAATGAATGATTAGGATGATTCAACAAGAAGTCTACGCATTTGTTTGTGAATGTACCAAGTTCTTCAAAATTCTTGTTCAACACTCCATGATATCGCGATTCCCCCCATCCAGGTTGGTCGATGTTTAAAATTGCAATTCCTTTATCCAAAGCCGCTTCCTCAATAAAACGTAGAGTCTCCTTTACAGTATCATTACCTTGTGTTAGAAGTATAACAGGAAGCCCATCGTTGGACATTGTAGTCCTCGGAACTCGTAATCTACCATAAAGATACTCATTGCTCCATGGGATCTTGACATATTCCACAGGCGGATCTGAAAGCGAATTGATTTTTTCAGCAATTTCCAATAAATCGCGGTAGTTTTCAAGAATCAGCTCCTCTTCATAGGTTACCCAATCAGCGAGAAAGTAGCTGACTACGGCGTGCTGATATTCAATGATCGCTTGTCTATAGTCCCTCTTCTTTTCTTCTTCGAAACCTATCTCTTTGCGTTCAGTGGCAACTTGGCGGGCATGTTCACGAAAATCTATGCTCAGATCTTTCGATTCTGAGAATATTCTCACTATGTCAGATTTGTTTCCTCCCATCAATTCCATAGTTTGGAATAACATCTGAAATGTGGGGGCTCCTTTCCATTTCCCACTTGAAATTACTTTAGCCATCAGTTTGTCTTGCCATTTGTCAGGCAGTCTGGTCATCAAGCCTCTTAGTAACGACGACATTCTATTCACCTAATTTCCTTAAAGATCAACGCTTTTTAGTGACGCATCATCACTAAGAGGAACACAAACCAATCGCATTTAACACTTATTAATGACGCATCGTCACTAACGTAATCAAGAAACTGTGTCCAATGTAAAAGCCTAGAAGTTCTCTCTTTGTATTCTTGAATCTGAAGTAAGGTGAACCAAAGTGCAAAAGCATCAAAATGAAAAATTGCTTTCAATTGTTTTTGAAGACTCCTTCGGATTTCCAGAGTCTTTTATAAGACCTCTCTTTCTCAGTAGAAAACATGGCTGGTAGACTTCGTACGAGAAATAAGCAACAAAAGATTAGCCAAATTAAGAAGACCTTCATGTCCCTGGTAGAATCCCATGGATATTTGGAAACAACCAATAAGTTGATCGCGCAACGCGCAAATGTCAGTGTTGGACTAGTCTACAAGTACTTCCCACGCGGCAAAGTAGATATTTTGCGTCAATTGATTCTTGACAGTCAGGCTGTACTCACAGCAACCAAAGAAGAGCAGACCCCATCGATACCTATCTCTATTAAGGATCCATCTCACTCTATGAAATCATTACGTGAGTTCATCTATCAGATGCTTGAGTTTATTGTGGATGGACACATGAAGAATGCTAAATTTATCCGAGCATTAGAGATAGCAATGCTCGCTGATTCTTCTGTTTTTGAAGATTTAGTAAATTGGTCACAGCAAGTGTTGAACCTGGCACCTATTATTACTGAGCTC
>PJET01000017.1 GCA_002825515.1 Candidatus Thorarchaeota archaeon MP11T_1
AGCTCTTTCTTTGGTACAACTACAGAGAGCACGCCGTTTTTCAAGGATGCTACTACATCATCCTCCTTGACACCGCTGGGTAGAGACCAGGCGCGTTGAACGCTTCGATGGAAGTATTTACCATCTGAGTCTTCTTTGTGCTCTGCGGTAATTTCTAGATACCTATCTCTGACTTCGATGTTGATTTCCTTCTCATCAAAACCAGGAACCTCTACAGTAAATGTGTAATCACCATCATTATTATCTACTTTGCTCTTTAAGTAGATGCTCTCATCACGATCCCAGGGATCACGAAATAGTGTATTGAAAGCCTCGAATGGGTCTAACCACAAAGGGTTACGCTTAATAAGTGCTAGGGACATAATCACCTCCGTATATCTAAAGGGGTAATTCCCCTTGAACGGAGGGTAATGTAAATAGCTCTTTTGTGATGTCAAGGATTAATATTGAAATATGTCCAGAGGGCTCTGGTCCGTTCTCTAGGCCAGCTTACTCTACCAAGGCCATAGATTCCAGATTTTCTTAGTATTCTGATTTGTTCGTCAGGATCACGCCCCTCTTCTTCAGCCCATTGCCTCACAAGTTCTTCTGCTCTAGATTTGAATTCAGCGAATTTTTCATTTGATTCTTCAAATGTTCTGATACTGCGGATGATCTGTTTTTTCAAATTCCGTAGTTCTTCTTCATGGATTTCTCCTACACTCGGACGAAAATAGTACAGTTCCTTATCTCTATAGGATTGAGCTTCCAGATCAGGATCGCGGTTGGTTTCTATCGCTTCATTTCTGATGGCTGATTCAAAAATATCTTCGTGCTTCCGGGTCAACCAACGAAATTCTTCCTCGGAATCAGGATAAGTAGCTTTCACCGCGCGCACGAAAGCATTAGCCATTCGTAAGATATCCATGCGATAATGCTAGATTATTCCTACAGAATGATTGTCAATTTATCGGAACTGCGCGTAACAGCTGTATAAAGCCATCTTCTGTAGTTATCTTCTGATACTGGGGCGGGTCGCTCGTTGAACAGTATCACATTGCTCATTTGACTTCCCTGAGCTTTGTGTACTGTCATGGCATATCCATAGTCGAACAGCAAACCAGCCTCGTTCCAGTGCCGAATTTCCATGCCAAAATTTTCCAACTCCGCAAAAGAACTGAAGGTTTTGTTGTACCCGAATTGATAGCGTAGGAGGTTGTGGACGTTGGTCTCGAATCCTTCGTACGGAAAGCGTATCCTCGCCTCCCAGAAGTGCTCACTCCACTCATCAACGCCGCCTATCAGATATCCTCGGAAACCATTGTAGAGTGGTTGTTTGCGGTAGTTTGTGGCATTTCGTAGACAAATTACTATATCATCAGATAAGGGAACTGGGCTGATAGATCCGAACACCATGTTGCGCAGCATGATGTTGAGGCGCGAACGTGTGGAGTTTCTATAACACAAAACTGCTGTGTCTAGGATTACCTCAGGGTCTTGAACCCCTTGGTAAAGTCCTTTGAGCAAATCAACGTATTCTGATTTTTTGATTATCGAAATGTGTTGATTGTCTCGGTACCCTCTGGGGATTCTACCTCTCTCCCGGACTTGCATTGAGAGGTTGATGATGGGGTTCTCGGCAGCTTGCCGGTGGATTTTCTCCAACCGCAGGTTAGGTTCTCGCATGAGTGAGAACTTACCTTCGATGGGTGGTAGTTGGCCATGATCCCCCACAGCCAAGATGTCCTTGCCATAGCTGGCTAGGTCTTTGAAGATGTCTTCCGAGACCATGGAAGCTTCGTCCAGAACAATGACATCATAATCTAGAGATTCTTTTCGGGCCCAGTAGGCAACCTCGCCCTCCGCGTTCTCAATTGGGCGGTAAATCAATCTGTGGATAGTTCCACAGTAATGGCTGCCATCCCCGAAACGGATGCCCTGATCTTGCAGTTTGCGCCCCAGAACAGAGGCGGCTCTTCCTGAGAGTGCGCAAAAAGCAAAGCGAATTGCCGTTCCGAACTCTCGGGCAATAGCAGAGACTAGAGTGGTGTTGTGTGTGGGAATAAACGATTCCGAACAAAGATACATTTTCGATGGCGCATCTACAGCAATACACTTTACTGGAACAGATGGCACTTTCTTTGCGTTGATTATGTATCTCCTACCATACGTAGCTCTGTGATCATCTATTTTTTGGATGTTTTTCTTTCTTGGCAGTCTGAAAACATGTTCGTTTGCAGAGAAGTAGATATTCCACTTATCTGATATTACACGACCGTATAGCTTGGCTTTACCAGGAGCGAGGTAGGCAACAAAACCCAGGGACCTAATTAACTGCAATGTATCATAAACAAGATTCTCGTAGGTGCCGGTAAAAGATGGTACTCCCGAATGTTTATCAATAGTTCCATCAGAATCCATTAAACCCTGAAGAAGAGCCATTCTTTGCCTTCTGGAAGCCCGCAAGTATTCGTCCGGTATGCTTTTGTTATACAAAAGAGTCATCTGGCGTAGCTGATTAAGTAATGATGGGCCTTTGTTTTTTGCGCTAATACCCCAGTCGTATTTTGTCCCTGCTATTTTATTTGTGTGGTAATCTTCTGAGAATGAATCTACAACACAACCATCCGATGTTGTGATCCTGGCCATTGCCTTAGCTCCATCACCTAGCCAAATTCCCAAAAGATATGGATCGATTGGTAGTTCTTTTTCTGGTAACTCTATTGCGGCAGCTGCATTGATAGAGTGGTTTTTATGCTTGCCGCTGTGTAAAGTGTCTACAATTACTTGTGTTGTTCTTTCTTTCCCTGGTTTGTTTTTCCATCGCTCGTTACATATTTGTGTTTTCCAAATATGCTCAGCATCGCAAATTATTTTCGTACCATCGGAGAACTCAAGTTCATAGCAGTCACGGTTATTCATGACCGCTGATGTTGCAATAACGTTACAAACCTCTCCGTTATCAGAGAATACTTTATCTCCAACGCTCAATTGACCCATAGTTTTCCAACCATCCGGGGTTGGAATACAGGTATCAAGAGCTAGGGCTTTCCCTGTCCCTGCGTAGCCTCCAAGGGTCAGAAGCTGCGGATTCTTTTGGGCTGGATGTACAATTCCGCCTCCTGCTAGCCAGGCTGCGATGGTATTGTATGCAATCTCTTGGTCATTAGATAGAATCAGATTCACGTGTCAAGCTCTTTAAGTTGCGCTTCAATTCTCTTCTTTTCGTTCTCTAGCCGCTTACGTTTAGCTTCGTAAGCTCTTTTATTCTCTGCGTCTTTTACCTGCTCGACGCGGCTGGTCTCGTCCAGAATTTCAATCTCAGTGACAACTAGCTTGACAACTTTTGGGACTCCATATTCAGGATAGTGCTTAGCGAACCAAGTAACCTGTGCCCGTGCAGTACCAACCTTGGGATAGATTCTTGCACTGGTGATTTGGTCTACCCATTTTTCACCACTACCCCCGAACCCTTTGGAGCGGAGAAATTTACCTTCGTTATTGCAGACTGCAAAAACTTCCAATTTGATTTGTTTCTTCATGTCATTAACCTTTCGGGCGGACGCCTATCGACTTGGTATATCTATTTGTTATCAGGAGGTTGCGTGTCGAAGTGGAGACCAGTAGATAATTGCCTATATGTGATTTCGGATATTCATGGAATGGCCAAGGAACTTGAACTTATCCTTAATCGTATTCTTCCTTTGCGTCGAACGGGTGGCCATTTGGATAGGCTGGTTTTCCTCGGAGATTACGTGGATCGCGGAATGCAAGGCCCCAGTGTAATCGATCTTGTCCAAGAAGTCAAGAACGATTTTCCTAGTCAGGTAATTACCCTCTTAGGTAATCATGAACTGATGCTGATAGATGCGATTAACGGTAATGCAGAACCATCAGAGTACAATTTATGGATGTCTACTGGTGGAGAAGAAACATTGATAGCGTATTTACAAAGGGCCGGTTCCGAAATTGAGAATCCTTATTTGGTCAATCGTTTTTCATTATCACGTTTTATTCCACAGGAACATATAGATTTCCTTAACTCTCTTGTTGTGTATTACGAGACAGATGAATACATTTTTGTCCATGGTGGCTGTGATCCATTAATCCCACTTAAAAATCAGAACAAGAAAGTTTTAGTCTGGGACAGAAGTGTATATAATAGAATAACCAACATGGCTGAGAACAAATGGAGCTGTCCCTGGAAGAAGACCATAGTGACGGGGCACAATGGAGAGGACGATGGTGAACCATTTGTGTATGATAAATTCATGATGCTAGATGGAAGTTATGCCGAGAAACTGTACGTGTGGGAGTTAAATTCTCGTACGGGATATTCATCTCGCAAGAATAAGAAAAGACTAGTTAAAGAGTCAATAACTTAGCATATAAATATGTTTTTCAAGTACGCTTCAAGTATCCTACAAGAGATTTCTGACGAATGTATGTTAAGATCTTTTGCCTGTGAAAACACCGAGACAGCAAAAGTCTATGAGGGTATTGCCTCTCGGATTGACTGGATTATTACCAGGATTGGGGTCGAGGAAAAGGTCAAGCCACGCATCAAGCATGATGCGTAGTCTTTGGACCATGATTGAGCGGGCGGTTAAGTTTGCTCTTTTACCATACACAGCTGTTATTCCCGTCCTGGCTGTTTGTCTAGTTATGGGCTGCGAGTTGCAAACTATAGCAATGGCTGGTTTATTAGCTGGACTTACAGTCAGTGTATTTTTAGTGTACAAAATTGTAAAGGATTCTTAGGATGACTGCTCTTGTCATTGTTGAATCTCCCGGTAAGGTTAAAACTATTAGCAAAATTTTGGGGTCTGGATATACTGTCAGACCGACCGTTGGTCATATTATTGACCTTGCTAAAGGTAAAGGCGGAGGGGATATCGGGGTTAATATAAAAGATGGTTTCAAACCTCGATACGAAGTCTTACCTGATAAGAAAGACAAGATCAAAGCCATCGTTGATGCTGCTCGTACTGCGGATGAAATCTACGTAGCGTCCGATGCTGATCGTGAAGGTGAGGCAATTGCCTTTCACGTAGCGGGTCAATTGAAGTCACTCAAGAAACCTTTGAAGCGAATCGAGTTCAATGAGATTACCAAGAAGGCAATTGTAAAAGCGATAGCTAATCCGCGGGACTTTAATCAGGATCTATATGATGCGCAGCAAGCACGTAGGGTATTAGATCGTATCGTAGGGTTCATGGTCTCGCCATACCTCTCGCGTAAGCTAGGAGATAAGCTGAGTGCTGGACGAGTCCAATCTGTTGCTTTGCGCATGATTGTTGATCGTGAGAATGAGATTGACGAGTTCGTACCAGAGGTTTTTTACAACATCAGTGCTACTCTAATCAAGACTAGCGATGAGCCGAGTTTTCTTGCCAAGTATCCAAGGCGTGTCACTGGTGAAGCTGAGGCTAACAAAATCTATGAACAGCTGTGTTCCTCTTGGTTTAAGGTAGTTGATGTACAAAAGAAGAAGAACGTGCGGAAAGCTCCCGCGCCTCTTACCACCTCAACTCTACAGCAGGAAGCCAGTACGAAGCTCAAGTTCAAGGCTGAGCGTACTATGAGCGCGGCTCAGAAGCTGTACGAAGCCGGTCACGTTACGTATATCCGTACTGATTCGACTCGTAATAGTGCGGAATCTATTGACGCAGTGCGTGATTATCTTGCTAAAGAGGGATTCGAGGTTCCGGAAAAGCCTAATGAGTTCAAGAATAAGGATGCTGCACAGGACGCACATGAAGCAATTCGCCCCACAAATATTCTAGCTCATCCTGATAAGATAGCTTTGAGTGGTGACGAGGCAAAGATTTACAATCTGATCTGGCGGATGTTTGTTGCTAGCCAGATGAAACCAGCGATATTTGATGTGGTGAAGGCAACTATCCGAGCATTTCCTCATAAACATGACTTGGTAGCGGAGGGGAAGACCTTGGTGAACCAGGGTTGGTTGGAGATTGCTAAGCCCTTTGTCAAGAAAGAAAAGGACGTTGTGTTGCCAGTTTTGGCTAAAGACGATTTGGTTTATCCCGAGAACCAATCCAAACCCAGCAAGAGTATTAAACTCGAAAAGTCTCAGACCAAACCACCTCCGCGATACACAGAGGCCAGTCTTATTGCTGAGCTGGAGCGTAAGGAAATTGGACGCCCATCAACTTACGCATCAATCATTGCGCGTATCTCGGTACGAAAGTATGTAAAGAATACCACAAAGGGATTTGTACCAACTGATCTTGGTAAGCTGGTTGTCCAGGACTTAATAAGTACATTTACTTTTATGGACTACATGTATACTGCCGAAATGGAGAAGAAGCTAGATAAGATTGCCGAAGGTAAGCTTGATTACCTTTCTATGATGACAGATTTCTTTGGTGGTTTCAAAGATGAGTTTGAGAAGGCTCGTGGAAATCAAGGAATGGTTACTGACATTCCATGTCCTAAGTGTGGTGATAAGACTGTTGTTAGGAAATCAAAATATGGTTTCTTTGCTGGGTGTGTGAAATATAAATCTGGTTGTGATGGTATTGTGAATATCTCAATTGAGAATGGTAAAGCAATTCCAAAGGAATCACATAAAGCCAAGGTAGATGAAGATGTTAAGTGTCCCGAATGTGGGGCTGGTATGGTACCGCGTCCCGATGGAAGGTTTGGACCTTTCTATTCATGTTCCAAGTTTCCGCAGTGTAAAGGTAAACGCAAGATGCCTTTCGGAAAGAAATGTCCAGAGTGCGGTAATGAGTTGTATGCAACACTGATGAGAGGAACTATGAAGTTGGCTTGTATGGGTTATCCAAATTGTAAGCACGTCGAGGAGCTACCTGATGATGCTGATATAAACTGGTTAGATCCGGACAAGGTGACGCCACCAAGATACTCAAAGAAAGTTGAGCAAGTCCTGAAGTGAATCGTTCAGATAAGTTATGGATTGAGAAATTACTTCAGAAGCCGAGGGCATTCAGGAATGTTCTTATAGCTCCTGATATTCTTAACTGTCCCATCCGACAGACGATGATTTTTTTGGGATCGGACATACCGACCAGTTATGAGACTCCCCGCAACTACCATAGGTTTCGGGTAAATAGAAAGAGAAAGTTCAATAAAAATGTCCCGATTTTCTGAGAAGGAGATCTCTAAACAAGAGCATTTAACTCCTCAAAGATTGAGTAGTATTGCGAGGGGTTACCGTATTAGCTATGAGCGCCCGCCTGCGAGTTTGATAGAGATAATTCGGTGGGCAATTAAGTACATCGAAGCTATAACACAGGATAAAGATTGGATTCCGTTCATCCACAACAAGATTAGTATTGATGGAGCTTTTCTTCAGTACTGTGAGGAAAACAAGTTAGAGGTACGCGCTGTCCATACAGATGCCGTTACATCGTGGCAAAGCGATCATAAGGATGAGTTTTTCGTAGGGGTGGGTATTTTTGAAGTGCTCGCCACAAAGACGCCAGCTGATGATGGTCGCCCTTGGAAGTTCTATCACTGTGCATTGTTCCACAAAGGAAACCAGAATGAAGACGAGGTTTCGTTCTTTGTCCTAGTTCGTGATGGGCACTTCGAACGGTACAGGGCTATACGTGATGGTTTCGATGAGTGGCAGAAGAAGCGTGAGCGTGAAAGTCTGGAGATTGAAGTTGTTGGGGGCTCTCCAATTTCCTACGACCCTGATTTGTCTTGGGATTTTTTGTTTCTGCCTGATGATCTTCAGAAGCGTATCACTACTACCATTGAGGGTTTTCTCAACACCAGGGACATCTACAACAAACTTAAGGTGCCATGGAGACGCGGTATTGGATTTTGGGGACCGAGGGGATGCGGCAAGACGAGCTGTCTTCGTTTGTTGATGGCGCAGTATCCAGATTTCAAACCAGTTACAATTCAGCCCGGACATAGTTCGCCCGATGAATTGCTTGAGGAAGCTTTCGAATATGCTGAGGAACATGCACCAGCTCTTCTGTTTTTCGAGGATTTACAGGAGCTTGTGAAGACGATAGACTTGCGTCATTTCTTGCAGCTTTTGGACGGTTTGCAACAGAGAGAGGGAATCCTAACGATAGTTACAGGCAATGACTTTTCAGATTTGGAGGAGAATCTAAAGAGTCGGCCGCGGAGATTCGATCGTTTCTTTGAGTTTCCGCTACCTGATTTGACGCAAAGCACCAAATACTTGAACAAGTATTTTGCTGATATATTGAGTACTGATAAGATTAATGCAATCGCAAAGAAGGCTGTTGAGAGAAAGTTTACCTATGCTCATTTGCAAGAAATATACTTCAATGCAGTTTTCATTGCGATACCAGAGGGTCGAGAAATTCCAAACGTAGCAGACATTGAACTATCTTTTAGACAAGTAATTGAGGAAAAAGAGGCTGCCGATTCGGATTTCATGGCTCAGAAACGTGATCTTACTGACGATGTTGATGACTTAGATGATGAAAGAGAGGATTCGCTGTAATGCCTGCACCACCTGAATTTGACCATAGTAAAGTTCACCCTATTGAGGTTGTCGTTGAAGGCTCCTCCAGGGAGGATTTCGAGCATGCTTTCCGCAAGTTTAAAGCTCTATTCCAACGGGAGCGCGTAGTGGGCCAGCTTAAAGAGAAGATGGCTTATGAGAAACCCAGCGAAAAGAAGAGGCGAAAGCGTCGTGAAGCGCGGGAGCGTAGGCTGATGGCTGAGATGCGAGAGCGTCTAATGAAGACTGGTGAATGGGATCGTCGTCAGAAGAGAAAGGCGCAGAAGCGAATCAAGAGAGAAGAGAAAGCCGCGGAGGTTACCGATGAGTGACGGAATTACGGAGGCCCTGACCGGTCCCAAGACACCTAATAAAAATAGCGATGAGGACAATCGTGGTAATCGTGTCCGGAGAGTTCTGGATAACAAGAGACAACCACCAGCATATCAGCAGCTTGATTTAGAGCCGAAAGAGGGTGGACGGTCATTGCTGCATGATGAGTTTGGTATACCCAAGGTGAGTTCAAAGCCTGAGGATAATCTTCCTCCACTTAAGGAACTTCCCAACGAGCCTGTTAAGATCAAGGCATCCATTCCTGATGAGAGTAAGTACAAGATGGCAAAAGGGATTCCACAGAAGGGGATGCCAGTTAAATCAGCGGAGCAAATGATGGAAAGAGATGATGGTTTTATTCCGCCGAAGTCCAATTTTGTTAACGTTGGACAAGTGGATCATGCCTGGCATGATGAGAAAGTAACCGGTTTACCGGAGCAAGCAATGATTGATAATAACTCCTTAGACTCTGAAGATATTGATACAGACGCCCTGCAAGGACTAGATCCTCTGGCGGATGGACAACCTCAGGTATCCAAGATACGGCAGGAGTATGAGGAACGTCTCAATACCATCCTTGTTAAAGTAGCTGAGCAGATGAAGCGAGTCACGAACCTGGAGCAGCTAAAACAGTTCAAGGGTAATGTTTTGGGTAAGAAAGGAGTTCTCGCTGCTGTTCTAAAGGAGTTTGCCAAGCTTCCCAAGGGTGAAAGACAAGCTCTTGGACAGCTTGTTAATCAGTTTGTGGAGGCTCTAAGACTTGAGTTTGATGCTCTTGAATATGAACTGATATCCAATAAAGAAGATGATGAAGAGGATATGGGGATGTATCCGGCTGAAGAAGAGGAAACAGTTCCAGAACCTGTCCAGAACTCGGAAGGTTCTTTATCCCTACAAGAAGGCGATTATGCCATTTTGGTTGACAACAAGCTATTTAAACTGGTCCACCATGAGCCGGGCAATCCACCTCCCGAAGTAGATGTCAGACATATACTTTCAAGACTCGTCCTTGGTAACGACATTGATGTCGAACGTGTGCAAGTTATCAAGAGGTGTCGTGTTGATTTTGGTATAACCCTGGATATGTATTGATGCATTATTTAGTATTAAAGAATGGAAACAGATAAGAGAAAAGCAACTGAAATCCTATTAGATCTTGAGGAGCGTATCAAGATCGTAGAAGGAAGAATTCAGAATAGCGAGAATCTATTAAAGATTATGCTGGGTAGGTTAAATGCTAATGGTATTACTCCGCAGACTTCTCCGTCGCCACGAGTTTCACCACCTGTCATTAACAAAGAGAATTTTGAGGATCGCCCTGTAACACACAAATTTTCAGATGCAGCTGAACGAATCGGTATTAAGATTGAGGAACCTGAGCCTAAGCAGATTACCGAAGTATTCACAGCGCAACCAGCTCAACCTTTATCAGACCCAGATGAGATAATCGAGGCACCTATTCGCGGTAATGCTCGTGGACAAAGGGGACCGAAGTTTTCAGGAGCTAAAGCTTCGGTTTCTCAAGTCTTGACAGTTGGAGAGACGCCATTGTTTTTAGCCAACATAGAAATACTAGATGAACAAGGTGTGTTAATTAATCAAGCAAGAACAAATACAAAAGGTCGATGGTTGATGGCATTAGCCCCTGGTAATTATCAGGTACATGTATCAAAGCGTTTTCCTCCTGATAGTGGGAGGCCACCTATCGATACGGTGTATCCGATAAACATTCCTTCATCAAACAAGCCAATGGAGCTTCCTTTATTGGCTCTTAATGAGTGAAGGTTTCCTGTTGAAGGGTGGTGATAAAAGACAAAGGCAGCGAGAGAAGCAAACGGTCGAGGCGCGCGAATCTTGCGGCTTTCAAAAGGCGGGTGAATCCCGCCTTTTGATTTTGAGGACAAGAACAATGAAAATCTACACAGCATCTTTTTGGGAACCTGAAGTCCACGGCCCGGGAAGAAAGATAAGCATCTCACCTTCCGCACCCAAGAACTTAAAGGATGAGTGTGGTTATGAGCCTGATTTCGTTCATGAATTTCTATCACCTGACGATGTGCTTTGGGATTATTACAAAGCAAAGAAGGCAGCAAATGATGATGAAGAGAAGCTGAAGAAGGCTGGTGATAAGTTCGTTGCTAGTTATCAAGCGCGTTTAAATGACTTCAAGGATGCTCTTGAAGACGAAGCAAAGGATAGCGGTAAGACGGTTCAGGATCTAATTGGTTTTGAAGATGGCGACACACTTCTTTCTTGGGAGCGGGGTGGCCATACAACTTATCGCACACACGTCGCAGAGTTCTTGCGCGGATTGGGGTATGAAGTTGAGGAACGCTAACCGTCAACTTCGGAAGCTCCAGAGAAGTGTCAAAGAGCTAGATTTAGATCTACAGGCGATTCTCGAAGAGCATGATCGATATCGGTTACGTGGTTCGGATGAATCTATCCTTAATTGGTTTGAATCTCTTCCGATTGAGACTTTGCGCGAATCGCTCGACCGTGAACATCATAGGCCCCGCACAAGATATTCACTTCAGGACATGAGGCATAAATTTGCTTTGCGTCGTCTCCATGAAAAGAAAACAGCGGAATTGGTGCAGAAACAATCTGAGCTGCGAGTAGCAAAGATTGATTGTGTACTAGCTGAGATTGAGAGGATTCAAGATGGAGAAGATACTAGAGGAAATTCGCGAGGAAAGAAAACATCAGGATAAGAAATGGGGTGGTCCTGCGCATGATGATCAGCATGATGCATATGCATGGGCAGCTTTCATCACATCTTATCTCGGTCAGGCGATTTCTGATTTCGTCAACGAGACTGGACGTTTTGAGTCTAAGCTTCGCAAATTCAGATATAATATGGTTAAAGTCGCGGCCTTGGCCGTTGCGGCAATCGAGGTCGTAGATCGGAAACTAGGTGATGACTAGATTTCGTGTACTAGTTGCAGATCCAGCGTGGGAGTTTGGTGATAATCTCACCATGTCGGATGTCAAAAGAGGATCATCTTCTAATTACGATACCCTGACAATTGAAGATTTGAAACAGCTTCCGGTGCAGGAAGTTTGCACAGAAGAAGCTATTCTCGCGCTCTGGTGTCCTTCTGCTTTACTTTCGGAAGGACTTGAGGTAATGAAGGCATGGGGATTTCGCCAGACCCAGACCCACATCTGGGTGAAGACGAAGAAAATCCCATTACGTTCGCTTGTTCGTGAGTTGGTGCTTGCTTTCAGGCAATTAAGCGCGGATGCTACCCCAGGTAATTTTGCTGGCGTAGCCAAGGAAATCATTTCGAAATTCCGCCCTGATAACGTCTTGGCGTTCGGGATGGGCCGGCTGTTCAGACAGACTCACGAGGTTGCGCTCGTGGGTGTTCGTGGTAAGATATACGACAAACTAAAGGATAAATCCCAAAGATCCGTTCATTTCCACCCCTCTACGAAGCATTCTACCAAACCAGAAGCATTACAAGACATGCTGGAAAAAATGTTCCCGAAGGCAAAGCGCCTTGAGCTGTTTGCCCGAAGGGACAGGCCAGGGTGGACATGTGTAGGACTTGAATGCCCATCTACATTGGGAGAAGATATTCGCATATCATTAGATAGATTAAAGTTATGAAGACCCTTTTGCTTGATAAAGTCTACCGGCCGATTTCTTTCATCAGCTACCGAAAGATGGCTCGGTTGGTAATGACGGGAAAGGCCAGCGTCATTTCCTGCTGGGGTGGTGTGTCTTTCTACAAGGGTCAAGAGTATCCATCTATCATCGTTCTCAAGCGGTACATTCGCAAGAAGCCATTGCTTCCGCGGTTCAATTTTAGAGGTGTGTTCCGTAGGGATTACTTCACCTGTTTCACTGGCAACGTTCGTGTTCTGATGGCAACAGGCCAGGAAAAACCAATCTCTGCTGTTAAAGCTGGAGATGTTGTTGTGGATGCATTCGGAAATCACCAGCGGGTTATTAAAACAGGTATTAGAACTGTTGATAAATTGCTGTCTGTGAAGTTTCGCGGCACATTTGAATTGATGAATGTAACACCAGATCACCCTTTCTTGGTGAGAGATGGTTCTGGATTTGGTTTCAAACCAATCAGCGATCTGGCAGTGAAATATGGCCGCCTCCCGCGCAGCCCTGGGTATATTGGTGAGCGAGCAAGGTTGTGCGTCTATAATTACCTACCAAAGGACAAGGTGTACAAACTTCTTGATGGTGAAATAAAACCAGTTAATAGGTCGCAAAAGCCCGGCATACCGCTGTTTATTGATCGTTCACCGGAGTTGTCATATCTTCTTGGTTTGTACGTAGCTGAAGGTTCATTTTCTGGAGGGAACGTGGTTTTCAGTTTTGGGCTTCACGAAAGGTATACACTGGCCGCTGACGTTTCAAGGATAGTCCAAAGTGTATTTGGTGTGGCGTGTAAAGAAAACATTAACGAGAATAGGAATACATGTAAGATTGTTGCATCATCTACTGTCCTTGGACAGTTTTTGACTGCGCTGTGTGGAAAGAAATCCCACGGAAAGAAGACGCCATGGAATGGGATTGGTGCATATCACAGGGAGTACCTACGGGGTCTATTCCTTGGTGATGCTTACATTTACCGAGATAAGTTCAAAATCACTTTAGATATGACATCATTTGATGTTGTTACCGGTGCAAGATCCATTCTTTGGTCGTTTGGCGTATATCCTAATCTTTACACCGTTAAACGAAAGAATAAGAAGCAGGCGTGGCAAGCCATTTTTCAAGGTGAGAATTACTCAGCGTTTATGGCCTGTATTCTAGGTGAAACTGTAGAAGATCGGAAACCGAGTTATGGTGATGACGAGTATGTTCTATCTTTGATCAAAGCCAAAGAAGAAATAGAAGGGGAATTTGAGGTTTTTAACATTGAAGTTGATGGCTCAAACACCTATATTGCCAACGGCATTGCTGTTCATAATTGTCAATACACTGGAATTAGTCTTCCACCATCTCAACTGACTGTTGATCATATCCTTCCTCGTGCTCGTGGTGGTAAGAGTACTTGGGAAAATTGTGTTACCGCTTCACTCGAAGTGAATGCGGCTAAGGGAAATCGTACACCCGAAGAGGCTGGGTTGAGGTTGTTGCGTCCAGCTAAGGCTCCACCAGATTCGTTGGCTTTAGAGTACGCTGTGATGAGCGCTGTTCATCCAGATTGGGAGAGCTACTTCCCTGATACTGTGAGGAAAAATGAAGTCATTAAAGTGGCATCTTAGGTTTATTGATCTGGCAAGATCAATAGCCTCCTGGTCAAAAGATCGCAGTACTCAGGTTGGGGCTGTAGCAGTCGGCCCCAACTTAGAGATCTGTTCTGTAGGATACAATGGGTTCCCTCGTGGTGTGAATGATGATGTTGATGAACGGCATCAACGTCCCGCCAAATATGCCTGGACGGAACACGCTGAGAGGAATTGTGTATTCAATGCCTCTCGTATTGGTGTTTCTTTAGAGGGTAAGACGTTATACTGTACTCATTTTCCATGTCCAGATTGTGCTAGAGGAATTATTCAGTCTGGTATTACGTCGTTCTATTATCCTGAGGATAAATCTGAAGAGGGAAAAAGATTCAGAGAGAGGACATATGAGTCTCAATTGATTGCTCTGGAGATGCTCCAAGAGGCTGGGGTTCAATGCCGAATTATCAAGGAATTTAGTGTGAAACTAGAGCAAGGTCCTAATTACTGTGCGTGTGGGGTCAAGCCCGAGGATCTTATGCCGTAAGCATCATCGTTGATATAGGGATATTTACGTATCCCTTATTGACGGCGGTGCGTTATGTTCGAGAATAAAAACAGCAACTTTCCAGCGTCAGTAAACTGTCAGGCTTGTGGTGCAGAGCATCTTGAGACTGAGTTAAAGACCATCAAGCTTTCCGGTTTTGAAAGATCTCTCGCTGTTTGTGAGTGCTGTTTATCAAAGACCGCCGAGGATTCTTTCAAGGATGCGGCTCGTCTGCTCGATGAAATTGTCCAAATAGCTCGCACTTCCTCCGATCCAGAGGGTCGTCTGCGCGCCATTAAGACTCTCATTGGGGAGTAATGGCGTACTTCGATAGGAAGGATGACTACGGATACGTGCGCTGGGCAGACAATGTTCGGCGCAGAGATCATTTCACCTGTGTCGTTTGTGGCAGGAGAGGCGTTGCTGTAAACGCTCACCATCTCAATGCGTGGGCTAACTTTCCAGATGAGAGATATGATGTAGAGAACGGAGTCACTCTTTGTGTTTTCCATCACGAAGACTTCCATGAGAAGTTTGGGAAGGGTAAGAATACCAGAGACCAATTCGAAAGATATCGAGCAATTGCCGAGGAGCTTCTTAAGGTTGCGAATGAGGACGCCATTATAGATGTAACTGTCAAGAAGATGTTACAACAAGCTGAGAGAGATAAGGCCGTCCGAGAAATAGAGCAAGACTTGGAGAAGAACTATGGCTCTACTAGAAACGCTCCAGAAGCTTCTACCAGCTCAGAAACTGGGAACAAACGAGACGACGGATACTGCGAATGAGAAGTGGCTACAGGCACTCGGTCTTCTATTCCGAGCCTGTGAACCTCTGACGCATGATTGTCTATTGACTGCTGATGAAGTTAAGGATCGTA
>PJET01000049.1 GCA_002825515.1 Candidatus Thorarchaeota archaeon MP11T_1
TGAGTGGGTCTAGTACTACGGTGAAACGTCTAATGTATCCTTCATCTTGTAGCTTTTTTACACGTCGACGAATAGTGACCTCTGTTCGACCAACAGCATCAGCAATCTCGCTGAATGATCGTCTACCATCTTTTTGTAGCATTGTAACAATCTGAGAATCTATCGGATCAAGACCTTTCATATCGTTCACCAAATGCTTTTTCTGAAACGCAACGAGTGTTCGATATCGTTCATATATATTAACTGTTATGAACGAACTCATTAGGAATATTTACTCCAGTTTTATTGTTTAAAATCTAGAGTACCTTGAGTTCTTCCTCAATTATCTTGTCTTCGCTTGGTGACATGATTGCATAAAGCTCTATGTGGTCAATCAATGCTTTTGCATTACGAATCTTCTCTTCAAGCAGTTCCTGTATCTGAAAGATTCCAGAAGCGTTATTCATGATGACCTCGATTCTTACAGTCTTGGTATCACCTTTTCGAATATTTACACGTTCAATAGCCATTGCGGAGGCAGAGTGGATATTGACACTTCCAGCTTCAAAGGGAATCCTGGCCCGACCCTTTGTCATATCTAGCGCATCAGCAATGCCCACAACTCCAGCTTCAACGGTCATTGGAACTGCTACCTTGTCATGACAATATATGGCATGCATTACATGTCCTCTGATGTGTACTTGTTTGTGTCTGTCTTTTGGATAGACCTTAGCTAGGATACGATCTAAGATTGGCATGGCTATTACCACTGAGAACTCATCATGATTAGCGCGACCTACGGCCATTCCTATGTCGTGGAGATAACATCCCAACAGCACAACCAGCTCTGAGTCTTTGATATCACCGGTTTCCTCCTTCACGATTGTAGTCTGTAAGCCCTTGCTGAGCTCCCTCAGAAGCCTGATTCCGTTGAGTGCCACAATCAATGAGTGAGTATGTCCGTGGTCCGAATATCCCATCCGATCTATTGCCATTCGATTGCTGTCTTCCAATACTGTCTGTACTTCAACATCGCTCTCTAATTCATCAAATGCGATTTGACAGAGTTCATTCTTCTTGAATGATCTTCGAACTCTGTCTTTCAATGTGGTTCTTTGTTTTGGGCTCTTTGTCATTTTCCTATTGCCCCTTCTTTCTTCTTTCTATTCTATTCTGACTATTGCTGATTCAGTAATAAATGAGATACTGCTGCAACTCTATTATGGTAGGTAATAATGTGGCTTCCCCTCGACCTACTCTCACTGATTAGCTTCTTCAGATTCTATTTTGTTATTGCTTCCAGTGAAAATTCTAATATGAACTAATTGTATCCGGCAGGATTTTCGTTTGTCAAAGTACTTGCATTGCATATACGCTACTGGGTACACTTGATTATGTTGGTGAGGAATTATTGAGAAGAAGAAGATCTTCTAAGTTCTGAATTTTCAGAGCTTTTCGTAGAATATAGTTTAGTCCTATGGAAACAGGAATAACTAGCAAGTTGAGAACCATTGTGAGAAGAGATATTGCAACCATGTAGAGGGGGTTCCAGTTCAGAATTACTGAATAGTAAATAGTAGTTGGAATAAGTAGTCCAATGAAGACCCACAGACCACCAACGAGCAAAGCCACTGTTTCCTTTCTGTTTCTGAGAAATGAAATCAGCAGGCATCCGATACCCCATGTGTTCAGTGTGATGACTACGTAAACGAGAAGCTCTCCAGCAGATCCATAAATGACACACCATAGTAGCTCTCCTAGACAGAGAGCTGGGAAGCATATTGCCGCAACCTTCCAAGGTTGAACCATAGTGCTGAATGAGTATAGGAAAATTGGAGCTAAATAGAGATAGATAACTCCTGTAATCCAAGGGGTTGGAATAAGAATCGGAAAACGTGGGAAAACGGAGAATACTATAATCGAAACAGAAAAGGCCATAGCTATCAAGACGAACCTGATCCAAGATTCGGTCGCCGTGGTGGACCTTGCGCTCCCACTTTCTCGACTCTGTTTAGTTTCACCAACGTTCAAGTCTAACTCTCTTCTAGTTCGCAACTCAAATTTCACTCCTTTTCATACCATATTCGTATAGTTCAAACCCTCTTCGTTCTTATTTTCAAAACCGTAATCAACGTTGAACAAAGGATGACAAAACAAATCAAAATCATACCAGAGAAGTCCCCAAATGTGTCAGAGGAACTAGGTTGACCAGTAGAGAGAAACACTAGTTTTTCAATGTCATACGAGTGTTCACCAGCTGCTAATTCATCTGTTATGTTGAGAACTGCCATGCGTTCGAAGTCACCACGTGAGTAGAGATATAGTAGTCCGTTCTGTTGGTCACAAATGTACGAGTACATAGTCGCTGATGCAGATACCGTTTGAAGAATTTCTTGGCAGTAATCAAGGGTCAGCTCGCTCATCGTGCTCAGCAAGGAAACCATGGTGTCATATCGTCCTACATCATGGTGCTCACTCTGTGCAAGATTGAAGTTTGTGGAAACAAGATAGTCTTCAGACTTGTTAGTCATCCAGAGGTTGCCAGTATCATCCAATCCTATGACTACTGCATCTCCTGTGTCATCTGCGATGTGAGCCTGTTGCCAGTTCAGTAGTAGTAAGTTAAATGAAGACACCCAGGTTTTTGCCTCATCTACAGTTGCGCATTCTTGAAGCATTTCTATGAAATAAGATCCTTCGTAGTCGGGTTTATTCGGATCGAGTTGGATCTGAGTTTCACTGACTGCTGTCATATCAAGACAAAGACCTTTGTCATTCATCCCTCCCACCGGCACCATAACGTTTCGATAGATTCCATAGCCAAACAAAACTAACCCATTCTTGCTCTCTGAACCTGGTATGAACCAGACCCTTCCATGCTGAAGCCCTTCATCCTCATTGTTGCAGAAGAATGTATTTCCATCACTTGAAACACTAAAGATAGAGCATGAGTCCATCGCTCTATTGTCGCAATTAATTAGAACTATGGGTAGCATGAAGATTATCTGGGTGATGAGAAAGATTGTCAATGCTTTATGAGAACGAAAGACCTTCATCATGACAACACCTTTGTGCTATAATGGAATGCGAAGTCTGTCGTTGCGAGCCTGTTCAATAAATAAAGATGGTTTGACCTGCGCAAATCTCAAGGATGTAAAATCTCTGAAAAAACACTATGCTCATTAAGACAGCCTATTTTGTTTCAATGGGTGAGCGGTACTGAAGATTCGTCAATTCGATGACAAAGATACTGCCATGGTTATCCGGTTGGCCAATGATTATGCTTTCTTTGATGGTCCACTACATGAGAATGACCTGAAGATCACCCATGCATTTCCAGAGGGCTTTATTGTTGCTCAGGATGATGACAAAGTTGTAGGTTTTGTCTATGGGTATTTTAAAGATGTTCCATCAGAAGTCCTTGCCAATTGGGGGGTTTCAAAGGTTGCGACAATTGAGCTTCTTGTGGTGACTCCTAAATACAGAAACCAAGGCGTTGGTGCCACTCTTCTTGAACATCTATTAGAAATATTCAGACAGTCTGGCGCAGACCTGATAAGTGTGCATTGTCCGGTTCAGGCTGTTGAGGCCAAACAACTTTACGAGAAATTTGGCTTTGAGGTCAGTGCATTCCATATGAGAAAAAGATTTGATTCCTCTACAGTCTGATGGGATTTGGACCAATCTTCCGAATCTCATCAGCGAACTTGTTGACCTCAGCTGCGAACTTGTCCCCCTCTGCAGCACTCACAAAGACCATCTTCACTCGGTCTTCATTGAGACCAAGTTGTCCAACAAGCTTTCTAGCAAACCGGACCCTTCGCTCTGCCCCCAAGTTGCCAGTCTTGTAGGCACAGTCTCCGGGATGGCATCCAACAACCAGAACCCCATCGGCTCCTTCTTGAAGCGCCTTGAGAATGAAGTTGATGTCGAGTCTCGCGGTGCATGGCATCCTGATTATCCTACTCGTAATGTCATACTGTAGCTTCATCGTTCCCGCCAAGTCTGAGGCGGCGTACATGCACTGCATGCACCCGAACACTATGATATTCATGTCTCTAGGAGGCATTATCTTTCAGTCGCCTGAGAGTCGTTAGTAGGCGAGAACAATCTAGCCACCATATAATCTTTCAGGATTGAAAATATCTGCGGATGAATTCACTGACCTGTTTCAAGTTTCAAATGAGGTTGAGTGAATTTCTTAGTATTGTCTATTATTCAACCAAGTGATTTGTGAAGACTGAGTAAATAGTAGTTACAAGACCGTCTAAAGCAGAAACTGGTTCTAGAACAGCGCAACTCTCCAAACCTCTGTCTGGAGTGCCTTTGCCACTGTTGAACATGATGTATCCTTCACCTACTTGGACTGTTATGACATATACCCATGAACCATCGGAATAGGTGATTTCGATTTCAAAACCCATGTTGAAACTGGATTCTAGTAGTTCCAATGAGGATGTCTCGGAAGGATATGTGTGGTTCAGTCCTTCATGAAGACTCAGACAGATATTCTCAATCTCTTCTGGAGTCACTGTGAATTCTCTCTCATAGAGCAATGGGTTTTCAAAGCCTTCGGAATCGTCCAAGAAACTAGCAAGAATCATCAAGCTGTGTTCTTGGAGGACAAGAGAAGCATCCATGAGTTCTGGATATAATATATCGGTGCTATTCCCACATATTCTGAACGATGCAATATCCAGTGAAAATGATGTGTTTGGATTGTCGGAGAGAGAGAAGTGCAAGAGGGCAGATACTGATACTGCTGCAACGATGATAGTCACAACGGTAGCTGCTTTGAAGCTTCCATCTACGATTTCAAATCCCTCCAACTGTAATATTATACGGAGAAATAGTTCATGAATCTTCTTGTGTACACACCCTGTCTTCGGATTGAGTATCAATCAGAGCACTAGACAAGTTCCTCTGCATCTGTCTGCCACTCAGGATAGACGATACAGAGGAATTCAAGATCCTCATCTCCGATGTTCTCAATGAACTGAACACCCTTAGGAGGAATGTAGATTGTATCTCCAGGACCTACAATCTCGGTTTCTTTGTCAATGTGCATTATACCCTCACCGTTTAGGATGTAGTACACCTCTGATGCGGTCTTGAACCGATGTGGCAGTGAGGTTTTCTTTGGAGGAAGTGTTGCATGAGCTAGACTGTATCCAAGTTGAAGAGGTGCTGTGTCATGTTTGGGATTCAACATCTCTCGAACTATCGTATCATCAAGTGCTATGATTTCTTTGAGTTCCTTCAGTCTTTTCACAATCATCATAATAGCCCCTAGAAATCTGGAGGTTTCTTGTTGTGCCATTTTGGTATCTTTTCCATGGCTGGTTCGTACCCACTAAGGACATGTCGCCCTAGGATGAGTCTCTGAACCTCGCTGGTCCCCTCGTATATCTGGTAGAGCTTGGCATCTCTGAAAAGCTTCTCAAGTGGATACTGGTCGATGTAACCATATCCCCCATGGATCTGGAGTGCCTCACTCGCTGTTTCCATTGCCACATCAGTCGCAAACGCTTTTGCAACGCTTGCAGGTACAGTTGCATCTCCAACATTGTCAGTTGTCCATGCAGCCTTCAGATAGAGTACTCTCGAGGCTTCAATCTTCATGTACATCTCAGCCAATTTGAACTGAATCACCTCAAACTCTCGCAGCTTCTGAGTGAAGACCTCTCGTTTGTTGACATAGTCCCTTGCATATTCCATCGCAGCCCGTGCGAGACCTGTGGCAAAGGCCGCGATTGAAGGTCGGGTCATGGCAAATGTCTGCATCGCAATTCCAAAGCCCTTCCCCTCAGCACCCAACAGGTTCTCCTCTGGGATCTTGGCATCTCGAAACATGACTGAAGATGTAGTCGATGCTTTGTGTCCCATTTTCTCGACTGGACGACCTGTCTTGACTCCAGGAGTGTCAGCATCCACAATAAAGGCACAGAGGGCTTTGTGGCGCTTGCTTGGATCAAGGCTTGCAAAGACCGTGAAATAGTCAGCATGAGGCGCATTTGTAATCCAGAACTTTGACCCATTCAACACATAGTTACTTCCATCTTTCTTCACACGTGTCTGAATGCCTGCTACATCTGAACCCATACCCGGTTCTGAACAAGCAAAGCTGACAAACTTGAGTTCTTCAGTGAGTGGTCGAAGGTACTTCTCTTTCTGCTCATTAGTTCCTGCTAAGAGAATAGGCTCTGCACCTAGAGTGTTGACATAAATGCTCGTAGTCATGCCTGCGCAACCAGCAGCCATCTCTTCAACTACAATACATTGTTCAATTGATCCTAACCCTAGACCTCCATACTCTTTTGGTATGGAGAGATTCATCAGTCCTTCGTCCCAGCACTTCTGAATAATCGGGCGCGGAAATTCTCCACTCTTATCGTAATAATGTGCATAGGGAATCATGTATTCTTGAGCAAATTTTCTCGCGCTTTTCTGAAGCTCTAACTGTTCATCTGTTAGCCTGAAGTCAATCATTACGTTTCCTCACCATGAATTTGTGCAGTTCTAGACCTTTCATTATGTGGTATAAGTCAGTTGCTAAGTGGTATTTCTGTTCTAAGAAGTTGAAGTGATGTGTTTCACGACCTCAGGTAAGTTCCACTTCAGTTCCAATTCCAGAGCGCCTCCCTCAGGACCAGGACATCGTCTAACACAGGTTCGACACGCTACACAGAGCCAGAGATCAACTTCTACGCTACCAAATCCAGGTGATTCTTTCTCTAGCTGGATGTCCTTGGATGGTTTTGTTGTGGCTAGATTCTGAACGGTCTGATAAAATAGAGAACGGTTTGATGGTAGTTTTGACAATGCTTCATCTGATAACTCAAAGAGCTTGGGTAGTTCAATTCGCGGTTTTAGCTCTATTGCATCTTCTGGACAATCGATTTCACAAGACTTGCAGCCAAGACATTTCGACTGGTCCCAGTTTACTGTACCAAACCCTAGAAGAGGAGCATAACCCATCTGGCTTCTGTACTCATCTAGCACTGAGGGTACGTCCACATCTACAAGATCATCAATGGTGACTTTTGGTCTCGTGCTTGGGATTTTGGCACGAGTTCGATATGTAAGTAAAACTGCAGATCGAATCTTGTCCTCCACTTCTATGAGTGCAGACTCATCAACAATGATCCCACTTACTTTGATTGTCACCAATTTGTCACGGGCTCTGGCAAAGGTTTCAAATGAGGCAGCAAGCTTTCCAATGTCTTGTGCATTGAAGTCATCAAGAATTCGTACAAGCTCGGCCTTTGCCTCAGAGAGCTGAAGAGCAAGACTGCAAGCAGTCTGGACAGTGATTTCTGCTTCAGAGAGAGTTCTAGGTACATCATAGAGAATGTATCCATGGTTCTCCCCAGCCATAGTAAGTAATTCATCGCGCTTCATTCTGAGAAGATGTCTGAGAATTCTGTCAGGAGGGATGCTGGTTCTCTCAGCAAGGTCATTGACAGCCATTGCACCAAGTTCTCGGATTAAAATTAAAATGGTACCCCTTTCGAGTTCGTTCTCGAGGTAGGTGTCCATCATAGTCTGATATACTTCAGGGTCTAACTTCTCGCCGTAGACGTTTGTACCCGATACAAGGTTTGGACCCTTTTCTAGAGTGATTTTCAGTCTGAACCTCGCAAAAGCCTCAAGCCCTGCAGATACAAGAAGTCGGAGATTCTCTGCATCATCAGATGTATGTATTGTAAGTAGAGCTTCGGTAACACTGTCAACCGTTTCTCTCAGCTTGTTTAGGGATTCAGAGAGAGCTGTTTCATCATAGGTTCCAAGAATTTGTAGGCGTTCAAGTATTGTTTGTAGTTTTTCGAGCGATGAACTTGCAGTACTTTTTTCATTGCCTTCCAGAGACTTGACCATTCCACGAATTTGTTGTACAATCCTCTTTAGGATTAGAGTCGAATTTGGCGTTTCAGTCAGAACTTTAGAAAAGACCGGGGCATCCCCTTCAAGGCTAATCATCTCTACTTCTCCTCTCTGAATCATTGAAACAATTGCATTCTGTACAATCTGTGATGAAACATTCATGAGTTCTCCAACTTGGATAACGGTCTTTGAACCCATTTTTCCAAGAATGAACATGATTATTCCACGATGTACTTCGGTGAGGATGTTTTCTTTAATCAGCTTTGAAAAACGTGTATCGTCTATTCTTCCCTCTCGTTTCCCTCTTTTCACTTGTGCTGTTGATCTCAGACCTGGGCCATATCGGGTCTTTGTCACTAATTTCTGAAGTTCATCTATGGCAAGGTCAGAATCGATTTCCATTTTCTCTGTGGCTTCTTCAAGATCTTTGATTAGAGTGACTAGTTCAGATCTGGCAGATTCAGCTTCGGCTTTTGCATGCTCCTCAAATTGGGAAGTAATTGATTCTATCTCAGATGACAGATTCATCATTGTAGTGGCAATAGCGCCCATGTCAATTTCTAAACTGGCTTCGGTTTTCTCAACTATCGTCATTCTTGAAAGAGTGTCTGATAGTAGTTCGAGTAATCCCTTCAATGATTCAGATGCAGCGATTGACTGAGATTGTTCTAGATTGGATATAGCCTCTTGGAGTATACCTTTGTCACTGATTTCCTTTGTTAGATTTGCTTTCTCAAATGCATCTAGGAACTCTCTAAAGTAAGAGTCAGGAAATGCCAGAATTGAATTAGTGAGTGGTGCCAGCTCAGTCTTTAGATTTTCCAGTTCTTCCTTGACTTTGCTGAGTGGAATTGCAGATTCTTCTTTAAGGCCACCAAGTGCGAGGACCATATCTAACATGCGCTGTCTCTTGGGAGCAATCGTCTTCTCAGATACGGAATTACTCACTCGCTCACCTCCATCCACTTGCCAGCAGTTCCTTTGTGAACTGGTGTGGGTCCTAGCTTCTTAGCACGTTTTACCATCTCTTTGATAGCATTCGTGAAACGTTCGGGTTCTGCACTGAACATCCTGAACATGTCTACTCGTTGACCCTTCCAACCAATGGCATTGAGGATGTCTCGAGAAACGTCCACTTGCACTTGTGCAATCTCATTACCGGTTCCTCCAATATGGCAACGATCTTTCTCACAGGCTGCAATCATGACAGTGCTAGCTCCATTTTCAAATCCCTTGAGGATATCTATGATACTCACTCGACCTGCACAGGGAACTGGAATAAAACGGGTGTTTGCAGGATATTCCATCTTTTGAGTGCCAACAATGTCAATTGTCGAAACGGCGCATTCCTCACAATAGAAACAAAGTGTGATTGGATATTCTGAGCCTGCACCTTCAAGTATTGCTTCTATCTCGGACCAGAGTTGATCATTTGACAGAAAACTAAGATTGATTGCTCCAGAGGGACAAAGGCTTTGACAGACTCCACAGGAGTGACAGTTCAGTATGTCGATAGCAGCCTTGAAGAGAATCTTCTGGGCTTCATCGACTTCCTCAGCCTCGGTCTGCTCAATCATAAGAGGAACTCCACGAGGACATTGTTGAGCACACAGACTGCATCCAACACAATCATCCTCAATTAATACTGCCCCACGTGCTTTGGACTCAATAATTCCACCCTGTAATTCGTTGTGTAAGATGAGTGCTCCAGCCTGTGCGTCTGTGACTGCCTCAAAGACAAACTGTGGTCTTGTGACTCCTCCGACTGCAACTACTCCCCTTCGACGGGTTTCGTTTCGTCGGAGTTTTCCATAGAGCTCTTTCACATGTCCATCTTCTTCAATCGTATATCCTAGGGTTTCGGAGAGCTCAGAAACTCCAGCAGGTGGCAAGATTGCTGATGAGAGTACAAGTAGGTCTACGGGTATCTCTAGATACTTATCCAGCAGAGAGTCGTAGATTCTGACGTAAGTCTGGCCCTCATGTTCCCAGGTCATACTCACACGACCTCGGATATAGTCAACACCCTTCTCTCTGGACTCCTTGTAGATCATCTCATTCTCAAATGGTACACGTATATCCATGTACACTATTCGAACATTGGCATCTGGAACCTTTTCCAGTATCTCAAGTGAGTTATCAATGGCGAAGGTACAACAGAGTTTACTACAGTCTTTTTTGTAATCCTCGGATCGACTTCCAACACACTGAATCATAACAACTTCTTTCACTGATTCTCCGTTTGATGGTCGGACTAGTTTTCCTTCAGACAACATGCATGAGAGTTCGAACTGTGTAAGGACATCAGGGTTTTTGCCATAACGATATTCTTCTAGGCCTATGGGTTTGAATTCTTGAAATCCTGTTGCCAAAACAATTCCGGAGGTCAGTAGAGTGAGATTTTCCTCATCCTCTGAAGTGTAATGAATGGTAAAATTACCCATTTCTCCAGTGACAAACTTGACTTTGATTTTGGGCATGATTGATATGTTTTTGTCATTCTGGATTGCTTCTAAACGACCGCTGAGTATCTCCTTCCCTGATTTTCCTGTTGGAGCCACCACTGGAAGGTCTTTTACATGACCTCCAAGTTCTTCTGTAGTTTCTAGTAGAGCAATATTGTAACCCAGATTCGAAAGGCTAAGGGCGGACTCAATACCAGCAATTCCTCCCCCGATGATTGTGATATGATTGGGTATCTCTTTCTTTTCTAATACAATAGGATTTGATCTAGCGGATCTTGCTAATGCGCCGCGAATCATGTCTGTGGATTTCTGACTTGCCTCATCTGTTTCCTTATGGACCCAAGCAGAGTGTTCACGGATATTCACATATTGAATCTGCGAAGCATCAATTCCTTTAGAGTCTAGATACTGATTGATTCGAGGTTGTATCTTCTGATTAGTACATGCAGCAATTACAAGACGTCCATTGTTTGTCTTGAGAAGTTTAGCTATCTCTGCAAGTCCATCCTCTTGGCAGACTAAGTCATGAACAGTCACAGATGATGCTAAATTCATTTTTCCAGCTTCGGTTTCTAGGAAGTCAAACTTTAGCTGGAGTTGTTTACCACAGGTGCAGATGAGTACTGCTGATTTATTGTCAACCATCTGTCAGTTTCACTTCCTGCTCTGGAGTATCTTGGAAACTACGGCACGTGCTTGAGTCACACTTTCAGGAACCTCTGCAGGACCTAAAGCTGTTCCACATGCGTAAACGTGGTCACCAACTACGACTTCATTCTCTGAGGCTGGATCAGCAGCGCCAATAAAGCCGCTTGCAGACTTCAGTCCCAGTGTTTCGATAATCTTGTTTCCATCAATGGGGGGTTCTAGAGCTGATGATAACACAAAGATGTCTACTGAGAATTTGAGGTACTTGTTCAGCAATGAATCATAGACAACAATGTCTAATGTGTCGTCTTTGTTGGGTGTGATGAGAGATACCCGTCCGCGTACGAATTCTACACCAGATTCTCGGGCCTCACGGTAGTACCTTTCATACCTGTCATACGTTCGAATATCCATGTATACAACACTGACGTGGGCGTTATCCCTTTCTTGTACGATAATGTTTGCATGCTTGAGTGCAAAGATGCAGCATATCTTGGAGCAGTAGGGGTAGTAATTCTCATCCCTACTCCCCACACATTGAACCATCAAAATACGTTTTGCGGGCTTTCCATCAGACGGTCTCACAAGTGCGCCGCCAGATTCTCCGAGAGGGTCAAGTATCTGCGCCAGTTCAAGCTGGGTCACAATATTAGGATGCTTTCCATAACTGTACTCATCAACATTTGTTGGCTGCATCTCATGATATCCAGTAGCTATGATAATGTCTGACACATCGATTGTTTCTTCAGTGGGTTGAGCACTTAGGTCAATAGCCTTTGTTGGACATTCTTCTGCAGCTTCTTTTGCCCCGCCATTCTCTTTTGCAGGGTCATAAACTACAGCTTGGGGTTGGCATTGTGGAGATATTAGCCGAAAAGCATCTGATTTCTTTAGACATAGACCACACATCGTGCATTTGTTTGGATTTACATATCGAGCTCCGACTCTGAGTCTTACTGAAAACTTACCAGGACTACCCGAAATTTCTTCTATCTCACTATTCATTTTCAGACTGATATTAGGTTGATCAGTCAGTGCACTTCTGTAGAAACACTTGCGTATTCCAGGGCGCCAACGATTTCCCTCAAAACAGTAGAAACAGTCGTCAGTTGGAAATGCTTTGTAGAGATCAAGTGCATTGCCACCTATTGTGGATAAGCGCTCTACTAGAACTGTTTTGACTCCGGAGTCTGCTAGCTCAACGGCAGCAGTCATCCCTGCAACGCCGGCTCCAATGATGAGGACCGGATTAGACACTATCTTTTCACCTCAACCAGTCAAATGATCAAGAATTGGGTCTGCAGGGACCCTGTTCATGCTGAGTCCAACCTCTTCCTCATCTAGTCCTAAGGCCAGTCCAAGAATCTGAGGATACAAAATTACGGGCAAGCCATATTCCTCGCCGTAGGACTCTTTCAGTCCCAGCTGTTGTAGGTCGAGCTGATTTCCACAGGCAGGACAGACTACCGTGATAAACACCGCACCAAATTCTTTCATAGATTTCAGTTTGTCTCGTGCTAAACGTATTGCTAGAGGTTCGTTTACTGGCAAGACTGTAGCCCCACAACACTGTTTCCATAGTGGATACTCTACTACTGATGCACCAGTAGCCTCTACTAGCTCATTCAAATATTCAGGTTTGAATTCAGTCACATCAACAGGACGGAGAAGATGACAGCCGTAGTGAATTGCGATTCCTACACCGTCGAGAGGCTTCACAATCTTCTTTCTTATCTCTTCAACACCAATATCCGTGTATAGGGCTTCTACAAAATGACGTGGGGTTACAGTACCCTTAAACTCAAGACCTTCTTTCTTCAGAACAGTATTGACCCTCTGTCGATAGTCATCATCATGTTTTAGAAAATGATATACGTCCTTGAGAGAGGCAAAGCATCCATTGCAGGGTGTAACGATATCATGTCCATTCTTCTCTGCGATGGCTAAGGTTCGTGCATTTACTGTCACCCAGCCAAGGTAATCAATGGCACGAAGGTTGGGACTTCCACAACACGCAACTCCTTCCATGTATTCTAACTGCATATCGAAAGCTTCAGCAACCTTGATTGTGGCAGCCTCGTAGTTGGGATAGTTTGCAGGTACACTGCAACCTACGTACAGGTTGTATATCGGCACCTTACTCACCATCCTCCACAAGTTTTTTCGTTCGGGTTGTTGTTAGTATTTCCTTCACTGGATCAACAGATAGACCAGGTACTTCTGGTTCTAGACCCATATCTTCTCGTTCCCAATCAGCGGTGACTGTGTAAAGCTGACCTTTCTCGAGTAGTTCTTTACCAAGACCAACAATATTGGGTGGTACTCTACCTTCTTCAGCTGCCAAGTTCTTGCAGTCAAAAAAGATGTCAGTGACACGTACTTTTTGTGGACATCTTTCTTGACACTGAAAACACGTTAAGCAGAGCCAAATTTCGTCAGAAGAGAGCACCTCTTCACGCATGCCCAACAATATCATTCGAATCAATTGATGAGGTTTATACTCCCAGATGTTCGCGATTGGACATGCAGCTGTGCAGGTCGAGCAAGCAAAACAGGCAGAGAGTTCCTCGCCATTTGGCATGCTATGAATTTCGTCACGGAACTTTGCATCAAGTTTCGACATATCAATCGGATCCACCAATGTGATTGGGGGTCCAGTCGGTTCATCAGTTTCAGCCATGGTGCGCACCACATGCATTGTTAGCTTTCGGCGAATGGCTGAGCGATTTTGTAGCCCATATTAAAAGTTTGCAGACGTGACGTGTTTTGAAAAGCAGTCGCAAAATGCTAATCCGGGAGTCCTCTTAGATAGATCAATCTTAGGATGCCAGCCACCCCAAGTGTGATGAGGCTCATGTACAGAACAATCTCAAACAGCCCCCAAGAGGAGGGGAGGTTCATTAGTACTCCTGATGCGGCTAATACAATGCACAAGGCACCAGTAATGATGAAGGACCATGAGCGAGGAACTGACATAACTGCTGCAATCTCCTATGGACACTTAGGACTTTCTGTACTAGGCATTTTGAACCATATTGAGTATCTTCTCAATTCTAAATTTCAACTGCTCATACGACTGTAGTGTAATCTGCTTAATTTCTGAACTCGTTCTTATCAGATACCCTTTGAGACCATCTGTATCGCCTTTCATTTTAGTGAGAGTAGAACTGGGGTCATCTAAGAGTCGGAGTGTGTTGGTGAGAGTCACTTGGAATTTGTCATAGTCCGGACCTATTCGGTTTTTTGCTTCTTCGATAAAATCAATTATCCATGTAATCTCTTTGATGAGGGCTTCGTTCTTCATTCCTAGTCCTCCTCAGGGATGAAGCGAACCACGGTACCATCTCGAAGCCAAAGACTTGCATTGGCAGCTGGAATCATAACAATATCTTCTTTCTTGAAAGGACCATACGTCTTCTCATCAAGCCCCATGACTGGTTCCTCAATTGAGCGCAGAAATCTGACTGTAACGTAATCAATAATGTCCGAATCAGTTGTGGGTTCAGGATCTTTTTTGTTGTCTACTTTTTTCTTCTTCTTCTTTTTCTTAATAGGTGAAGGAGAACCAGCTAAGGACTCCCTAATGAACTCAGTATGTCCATCAAGGGCTCTCTGACATCTATTATAGAATTCCTCCTCAGATAGAGTCATATCACTCCTTGGACTATGTCCTGATATAGCAGCTTTCAATATCTTCTGTTTTCTGAGCTCTAAGAGATCCTCAAGCATGAACTCGATATTCAATGCTTCTTGAGTTAGAATATCCGCCTGAAGACGTTCTTCTGCATTGATAGAGGCTAATGATAGGCGTACAGCTGAAAGATATGATACCATTTTGCTGAGCCGCAGGTCACCTAAATCTTGCAGACCTTCATTCTCAATTTCTCTTGTCCAAGTCGTATATATGTCATTATAACCTAAATCACTCAATGGTAGCAACTCCTTTGCACAGGACAAACGCTGCAACTGCAGAGGGCAACTCAACAGATTCGCTTTTGTATGGTCCATAGCTTTGATTCCCAATCTTGAAACGTGGAACCTCTGGATGACTGTACGGAAACTTGACCTTCATATGACCATCATTGAATGCAATGGCATCTTGAAAGGGATTAAAATCATTCAACTCGTCACGTGTCAATTCTTTTACGGTGAATCCAGTTTTCCCATTTAGACTGCCAATCAATCGAATGACCCTGTGGATATCATGTGTGACTGGACGATCAATCTCGCCACCATAAAATTCAGCTGCTTTTTCTGCAATCTCCTGCCAAGACTTAAGCCCAATTGATTTTGTGGATTTAGTGAGGACTGGA
>PJET01000142.1 GCA_002825515.1 Candidatus Thorarchaeota archaeon MP11T_1
CATAATGTGCTCCTATAGCAACTTCATCATTTGATGTCCCGTCGCCATCAAGAATCGCAACTACGTTGTGAGAATCCAGTTTTTCTGTAACTTCAACTTCGGTTTCAATTTTAACAACCACATCGCCATCTTTCATCATTGAGATTAGAGAATCTCCCTCTTCTTTGGTGACACATACTACTGGTATTTTGAGCAGCCCTCCTGGAATAACAACAACTTTCAACAGATCTCCTTCATCCGGCGCTGCTATAATCAGACCCTCATATCCAAGCTTTACAGCACGAAAGTATGTCATCCTCGGACTAAGGTAAGTATCTGGTCCCCATTCAGAGAAAGCAATCCGGCTTTTTCCTAGTGAGGAAGAACTCAATTCTTCTTGATCGATGGGGACAAGCAACCCTTGGATTGACTCAGTTTTGCCATGGGGAAATAAGGCAGACTCCACTTCCTTTTGAACCGGCTTGGTTATTGCTACCTTGCAGGATTTGGGGTCCCACCCGACCACATCGAATGGTTGCTTCTCGACTTTTGAGAAACCATAACTCAAAAGGCTGTCATGAAGGAAGTTAGCTGCTTGGACCTCTGCTTCTGTTCCTGCAACCTTCTGCCCAAAAGAACAAAGATGCTCAACTGTTTTTTTAATCTCAGAGATAGATGTCTTTTCAACCATATACATACCTCGAACAATTGATTGATGAACCATGCACTCTCTAAATGATTATTTAGTGCTGTATCAAGGTCTAACTATATTTTATGAACAATCTAAAGAAAGGTCCCAACATGTATGTTCAACACTGAACAAGACTAAACAGCACCTAAAGAGTCTTAACCAATTCTTTGGCATGAATGGTATTCTGAGCTTGTACCGAGGATTATTGATGACGCAGAAATTCAAGTCAGCCTTCATCTTCCTTACATTTCTACTCACGACACTGATGTTTGCGATTCCTGCAGATTCAGGTGAAATCCAAACAACTGACCTAACTGGTATTAACGTGGCAATCTATGAAGGTGTTACTGATGAACAATCGTCCAGTTTCTCAAGTAGAACTGCTTTGTTCTGGATGTTCCGATGGATGAATGCTACAGTTGTTGTTGTAACTGCAGAGGACATCAGAAACGGAATTCTTGATGACTATGATATTGTTGCAGTCCCAGGAGGATGGGCGTGGGCGTATTTCCAAGACCTTGGTACTTTAGGGGTAACAAAAATTCGACAGTTCGTTGCGAATAGGGGTGCATACTTTGGGGTATGCGCTGGGGCATATTTTGCATGTGATAACATCAGATGGGAGGGTGAATATATATCATATTCACTTGACTTGTATCCGAATATTGGAAATGGACCCATATACGAAATTGCAGCTTGGCCAGGTCATAATATGACACGAATCAATCTGAATAAAGCGATTGATGGTCCAGATATCTCAAAAGAGCCTGACTCTCACACTGTGATGTACTATGGTGGACCATATTTCGAAACCAGTGGCACAGAGGGAGTCATTACTATCGCTACTTATGACGTCAATGATGAACCAGCAATAATAGCATATGAATATGAACAGGGTCGCATAGTGCTCTCTGGCCCTCATGTTGAATGGGAGGAAGATGCTGATCGTGATGGTGTTGCCTGGGAGAATGTGTATGATGATGAAGGGTCTGAATGGAATATGATGCTACAGATTAGTCTTTGGCTATCTGAGGATGAATTTGAAATTACTGCGATAGATTCCACTACTTCTACAATATCTGGTGAAACTCCAACGACCACGGTACTCCCTTTAGATGTTGAACCAGCTCTTGGATTAGCTGGTGTTTTAGTTGTTCTTGCTGTTTTAATAGCAGCTTATAGACTGAGAAAATGAGTAATTTAGCTATTGAAATGTATAAAACCGATCACTTGAGTGCATGTTCATGACTTTAGCACTGTGTACAAGAGTGTTCGGTGGGTTTTAATGTGTGTTCAACCATATATTCTGACTAGCTAATCTTCAGGAAGTGAGATCTTTGAAAAAAGAGAAAGCAATCCTATCACTGACATTAGCGGTCTTCATGATACTACCAGTGTTTGCCTTCATACCAACTGCGGTTGTAGGGCAGACACCCAAGATTGTCAAGATAGGGATGTTTGAGGAGCCAGATAGCCTCAATCCCGTAATGGCCGCCAAGATTAGTGCATGGGAATTTATCAACTGGATCTTTGATCCATTAGTACGTTGGGACGATAACTGGGGAATTCAACCCGGTCTCGCTGAAAGCTGGGAGTGGGCTGCAAATGGGTCTCAGTTAGTTATGCATATAGACCAAGATGCAGCATGGCATGACGGCACTCCGTTCACAGCACATGATGCAAATTGGACGCTCTTTACTTGGACCTGGCTTGGATTCTGGGTTGGTCAGACACCTCGTATTGATCATAGAAATATTAGAGTTCCAGACGACTACACCCTAGTCCTTAATTTTGTGGACAGTGGTTATGAGAACATATCAGAATGGGCACTTGGAGGAGCATATAATAACGCTTACAACGGAACGCCAGTAGCAATTAACCAAGAGGCATTCCTTACAGGACTTACCTATGTGCCAATTCTTGCAAAACATCTATGGAATCCTCTCACTTGGGATGATCCATTCTATGGAACTGAAGGTTCATCAGGATACTTCCAGACCCTTGGTTGGCAGGATTGTATTTGGTGGGGTATGCTAGACCCAGCATGGCCTACACCTCTCAACGGTACTGGTGCATTCATGTTGGACGAATGGGTGGTGGGCGAATATATCAAGCTCGATGCCAACCCCAATTATCACCTTGGTGCACCAAAGATTGATGGAATTCTTATCACCTTCTATGACACAGTTGAAGTTATGACTGAGGCTGTCAAAGCCGGCGATATAGATTTCTGTGAATCAGCACCCGCATTTATTGAGCTAGGAACTATACCTGACACTGTCACCATTAATGAGAACGCATGGATGGGCTGGGAAGGGATACTTGTGAACCAATTCTATCCTTACCTAAATGCTTCAGGTATCCATGATGGTCGTGGACCCAAGCATCTTTCACTCCTTGAACATGCGGTTAGAAAAGCTATGAACCAAGCCATAGATAAAGCGCAAATTGCTGAAGTTGCATATCTCGGACATGCAAATGCTGCTGACTCATTGATTCATACTGAACTCAAATGGCATAATGATGCACTCATCACTTATCCCAAGGGAGTTGCTGAAGCAAGAGCAACTCTAGAGGCTGCTGGATGGGTAGAGAATCTCGATGGAGTCTATCAAAAGAATATAGGTGGAACCATTGAAACGCTGTCATTTGAACTTAAGTATGTTACAGGAATTCCGACTGATTTCACAATTGTTTCCTTGGTCAGTTCCTATCTTGAGGCTGCTGGATTTGATATCACAACCGTTCCATTGGAAGAAACAACATTTACTGCAGACATTGCTACAGACTTGTGGAACTTTGATATGGCTCTCACTTTTTACAGCCAGATTGCAGATCCAAATAGCATGATGCAGTATATGACAAGTGACAGCTGGATCAATCCCAATGGTGTAAACATCCCAAGGGTTGATGAGATATACAAACAACAACAATTGACTGATGATGCCACAAGAGCTATTCTCTGCGATGAGTTTCAGCAAATAATGTATAATGATTCCAGTATCATTGTACTCGTTGAGTTCAATGACATCGAGCTTTATCGAAACGATGTCTGGACCTTCACTCACACTGACTGGCAGAGTGGTATTCTATCAATGTGGAACCTCGATTCATGGCTAGAGGTCGATGTGCCAACGACACCCACAACAACAACTACACCAACAGGGACTACTACACCACCACCTCCATTCCCAATGGAGCTACTTCTAGTGGTTGGTGCAGCAGCAGTGGTAGTTATAATTATCATTGCACTAGTAGTGAGGAAGAAGTAGAATCAAACAAACCTAGATTAGAGATTGAACAGACAGAAATTCTGTCTGTTCATCCCCCATTTTTAATAGGCGAGAAGAACAGAGTAGATGAGGATGGCACTAAGAGACGTCTTGATTAAGCGAATTGCACAAGCAATTGTAACAATATTCATTGTACTTGGAATCGATTTTGTGATTTTCCATATCCTTCCTGGAGATCCCATGACTTTCCTTGCTCGAAATCCGAATCTATCTGAAGTTGCCCAAGCAAGATTGATTGAGCAATTTGGTCTTGACAGACCGCTTTGGGAACAGTTCATCCTATTCGTTAGAAATTTCCTTAGCATGAACCTTGGAATGTCTTTTCATTTTAGACAGGAAGTAGGACCAATCATAATACATCATCTCGGAAACACCCTTATTTTGGTGGTTCCAGCATCAATAGTTGCTATTGTAGTTGGAATCTGGATAGGTAAAAACTCAGCTTGGCGCCGAGGCAAGGCTGCAGATCTCGTAGGTCTCTTATTTTCGTTAATAACATACTCGATTCCCACCTTTTGGCTAGCTATGTTCTTTATCATGCTTTTTGCATTTGGACTTGGTTGGTTTCCAGCAACACCAGGGTTGACTACTCCTGGCATGGATTTCACAGGTGATCCAATTGGTCTTGTCATTGATATGATGGCTCACCTTATGCTTCCGTGGACTGTACTAATTGTAGCAATCTTGGGGTCATTTGCGCTAATCACAAGAAACGCTTTGCTGGATGTCCTAAGTGAAGACTATATGATTACAGCGAAAGCTAAGGGTAGGACAGAAAAAGAACAACTGAATAAGGAAGCAATGCCCAACGCGATGATTCCCATAACGACTGTGATTGCACTACAGCTAGGATTTTCAGTAGCAGGAGCACTTCAGACAGAGGTCGTGTTTTCCTACCCTGGAATTGGAAATCTTATCTGGGAAGGAGTTTACTATCGAGACTACCCACTCCTTCAAGCCAGTTTCTTCATGATTACGGTCGTGGTTGTGATTGCAAATCTAATTGCAGACTTCATCTACTTCTATCTTGACCCTAGAATTAGAGTAGGCGCTGAGTTTACGATTGGTGATAGGAAACCCCCACGACCACCATCACATTACGCTCTGATAATCATAGCTATAATCGCACTTCTATCCACATGGGCAGTTATTGGAATTACTACAATTCTTCCCCTTTTTATTCTGATAATTTTCGTCAAGAGAAAGCCAATAACTCAGTTCCTGAGAAACCGGCTTGGGGCACTTAAACCTTCAAACTTGCTTTATGCATGGAAAAACAAACGTTCACAGATCTTAGTGCGATTCTCAGTAATTGCCTTGTTTGTAAACTTGATTGCGTTGGTTATTGTTGCCTTTTCAGGAGTCTTCATCCCTGAATGGGGTTTCTATTGGGGGGCAGCCTTTTTTGGTTTGAGGCGGTTCCCACCAATTCCGCCAGGTGTGGAATATCCTGAATGGGCACTTACTGTGGCTTCAATTGCCCATCCTTCAGTCATGCAAATCATTTTAGCTCTTATAACCTTTGGAATTCTTCTAGGTCGGAGAAAAAGCCTAGGTTCAGTCTTTGGCCGTTTTATCAGGACTCGAATGGGCATAGTAGGAATGTCTATTGTAGTAATGTTTGCAGGAATGACCATTTTTGGTGATATTATAGCCCCATATGATCCTGAAGAATTCTTTACAGGACCGTGGTATAGGCCTCCTACTGTTCTGCCAGACACTCAAGTGTTTATGATAGTCGGTGGTATTGTATTACTTTTTGGTGCGTCATTATCATGGTGGATACTTGATCGATACAAGAGACCTGAGATTCCGAGGTATATCATCACTATTCTGAGTGGCGGTCTTATTCTTTTCATAGCCCTCATGTTTGGCATTCGATCTTTATCGGAAGAAAATCTAATCACCTTCATCTATTCAGGTGCCATAGGAGTCATTGCAGGTGTTCTTATATTGAAAGGTCTCGTGAGTGCTAGAGCAGGATGGAATCTGCAGCAATCTTGGAAGGTGCATCTTCCAAGGTTCCTAATCGCTCTTTTGGGAGTCATTAGTGTCGGTTTTATTATCCAAGGAATCCTTCAAACACCATGGGTAGTTCCTCTTGATTTTCCAGGATTCCATTTCATGGGCACTGATCAGTTAGGCAGAGATGTATACAGCCAACTGATTATTGCTGTGAGAATAACGCTTCTAATAGGAATCATTTCAACGGGAATGTCGGTAGTCATAGGCACACTGATTGGTTTAGTTGCAGGCTACTATGGAGGCATGATTGATTCTTTCCTTATGCGATTTACAGATATTTTCTTCGTAATTCCTAGCTTGCTTCTTATGATTGTCATGGCTGCTGTGTTGGGACCATCGATAGTAACGCTCATTCTTGTGATTGGCCTTTTCTCGTGGCCCTCCACAGCACGTATTGTCCGAGGTCAAGTGTTGTCAATAAAAGAACGCACGTATATCGAGAGAGTAAAAGCAGTGGGTGGAGGTAACATATACATTATGAGCAAACATGTTTTAGCCGCAGTTGCTCCGCTCGTTGTTGCCAATACAATCCTTGTTACAGCATGGGCAATTCTATCTGAGGTAGTGTTAGACTTTTTTGGCTTGGGAGACCCCGCCATGATTAGCTGGGGCACAATGCTATACCTTGCCTTCAGTGCAGGCTCAATGTCAAACAACCTGTGGTGGTTAGTTTTTCCACCCGGCATTATGGTAGTGCTTCTTCTTCTAGGCGTATCAATGGTAGGATATGCAATGGATGAGATTGCAAATCCAAGACTCAGGAGGAGGTAGTTTGATAGGTGACTGAAACATCTTCTTCAAACATCGAGATTGGGCAACCTCTACTAAAAGTAGAGGGTCTGAAGGTATACTATCACATTTCTCAGGGTGTAGTCAAGGCTGTTGACAATATTGACTTTACTGTAAACTGCGGAGAGTTTGTAGGATTAAGTGGTGAGAGTGGGTGTGGAAAAACGACCACAGCAATGACATTATTGAAGATATTACCTCGAGAGGGAGTCATTGAAGGGGGGAAAGCCCTCTTTAACGACAGAGATATTCTCTCTTTGAAAAAGAAGGAACTTCAAGCATTTCGGTGGCAAGAAATTTCAATGATTTTCCAAGGTGCTATGAACTCTTTGAACCCAGTTCGTCGTGTCATTGATCAGATGATTAATGCAATACAGATTCACCAACGGATACCGCGAGAAACAGCAAGGGAGATAGCACTTGATTTGATTGAATCTGTTGGAATTGATAGTTCTAGAGCAAGGGCATATCCACATGAGCTAAGTGGAGGTATGAAGCAACGGCTCATGATCGCTCTAGCTCTTGTGTTACATCCACCTCTCGTTATTGCTGATGAACCAACCACAGCCCTTGATGTAATGATTCAAGCGCAAATTCTAGACCTTTTCAAGCAACTTAGGCAAAAAACGAGTCTTTCGCTTCTGATCATAACTCACGATTTGTCGGTCCTTGCTGAAACTTGTGATAAAGTCATCATTATGTACGCGGGCAAAATAGTAGAAGAGGCTGCTACTGACATACTATTCGATAAACCAGCCCACCCATATACGAGGAAGCTCATTTCTTCCTTTCCAAGTATTCTTGGTGATAAAGAACTAGATTTTATCCCAGGAAATCCACCTGATCTAATCGACCCACCAACCGGATGCAACTTTCATCCAAGATGTGATTATGCGACTGATCAATGCAAAACGGAGGAGCCACCTCTCATTGACGAAGGAGGTCATCGAGTGGCTTGTTTCAGGAGGAATGAGATCTGATGCAGGATGTTATCTTAGAAACCCGAAATCTCAAGAAATGGTTCACTGTAAGAGCCGGATTTCTCTCGAGTCTAGTGTCTAAGAGCTCGGATACATACATTCGAGCTGTTGATGGAGTGGACCTAGAAATAAACCAAGGCGAGATTTTCGCTATTGCAGGCGAGAGTGGGTGTGGTAAAACGACAATTGCGAGATTGATTATGCGTCTAGAAACACTAACTGATGGAGAGATTTGGTTTGAGGGAGAGAAGGTTTCTGCCCTGACTGAGTCTAGTTTCAAGGAGTATCGTAGAAGGATACAGATGATATTCCAAGATCCCTATGGGTCACTTAGTAACAACATGACTATTGGTGAGATTGTTGCAGAGCCTCTCAAGATTCATAATGTCTATGCATCACTAGGTGAGGTCGAGGAGAGAGTGTTAGCTGCTCTAGAAGACGTAGGTCTTCTTCCAGCTCAAGAGTTTGCAAAACGGATACCCCACGAACTGAGTGGGGGTCAAAGACAGCGAGTCGCTGTTGCAGCGGCACTTGTTTTGGATCCTATTCTTCTCATTGCTGATGAACCAGTTTCCATGCTCGATGTTTCAATGCGAGGTCAAATCCTCAAGCTACTACTTGAACTAAGGAAAAAGAAAGGAATAACATTGGTGCTGATAACACATAATCTTGCTGTAGCTAGGCAGATGTCAGATAGAATAGCCATTGCCTATCTTGGCAGGATTGTTGAAACAGGGGAAACTAAAGCAATAATTGACAATCCAAGTCATCCGTATACAAAAGCACTAGTTTCAGTTGTTCCTGTTCCAGAAACAGGTGTACAAAGGGAGAGATTACTACTTACTGGGGAGATACCAAGCCCTATCAATATACCAACTGGCTGCAGATTTCATACTAGGTGTCCGTTTGCGAAGGATAAGTGTAGTATAGAGGAACCTGAGCTAAAAACAATGCCTGACGGGCGTCAAGTAGCTTGTCATGACTAACTCGAAAACACGAAATCGAGAACATTGCATTTCTAGTTCAATTCTTGATTGCATAGCCTGTTCATCGCTGTACATATGTGTTCGCAGTGTTTTTCACTATGTTCATTCAAACCAAAGCTGGTAAACCATCTGAGTGTGGTATCATGAGTAATGCAATTGAGAATCTACGACAAGCAGTCATTGATGGAGACGCAGATTCTGTTTCAAAGTTCACTTCAGAAGCAATAGAATCAGGCGAAGACCCTTTGGAGATTTTAGAAAAAGGGATTTCTGAAGGAGCTAAAATGGTCGGAGAGCAGTTTGAGCGAATGGAAATCTTCCTTACTGAACTTATGCTCTCGGGAGAGGCAATGATGGCAGGCTTAGATGTTGTCCTCCCTCACATTCAGTCTGTGGATGTTCCAAGAAAAGGAACTGTGGTTGTGGGAACTGTACGGGGCGACGTTCATGAGATAGGAAAAAATATTCTCAGGTCGCTTCTGGTAGCTAATGGTTTCGAAGTAAGTGATATTGGCGTCGATGTTCCAACATCAAAGTTTGTCGAAGAAGCTGAAAAGATAGGAGCTGATATAATTGCTGTATCAGCACTTATGACCTCAACTATTGGAGGGCAAAAGGATATCATAGACTATCTTGAACAAACTGGAAAACGTAATAATTTCATCGTGATGGTGGGCGGAGGTCCTACAAACCAAGAATGGGCCGACGAGATTGGTGCAGATGGATTTGCTGAAACAGCACCAGAGGCTGTCAGAGTTGCCACTCAACTCATTGAGAAAAGGAGAGTCTGATACGATGATACCAATTACCGAGATTGCTAGGAGAGCACTTGATGGAAGACCTCTCATTGAGAAGGAGTATGATATCAGAGTCTTCTCACCAAGAGTCCGTGAACTAGTTAAGGAATATGGCATTAGCTATGACCCAGATGTGCTCATTCCTTCTGATGATGGTCTTGCTGATGCAGTATTTAATGCAGCATTTGATCTCATTTGTGATGTAGGCGTATATTGCAAGGATACCGAACGAATCATAGCCTTTGAAGAAAAGGAAGTTCGCCAAGAACTAAAGACATCCTTTAATCATGCAGTTCTAGGTGAAGGAATGGAACAAAGAACTCTGCTTCCAAGGAAACCAGATTCTGATGACAAACCATGGATTTTTGCTGGAGCTGGTGGTGTTACTGTTTCGGATGAGGGCATCTTCATGAGGCTTGTAGAGAATTATGCAAAGCGAATTCCAATTGCTAATGCCATTACTACTCCCTGTTTGCTCTCTATAGATGGAGTCAATATCCGCGCGAAGTCGCCTCTAGAAATCGAAGGTTCTATACGAACGGTTGTCCTCGGAAGAGAAGCCTTGAGAAGAGCAGGGCGACCCGGACTTCCAATAATGAATGCAATTGGTACTGCTGAGTCAGCAATTGCCCTGGCTTCCGGCCTTCATCCAGACTTCGGTCTTCGAAAGACAGATGGCTATATGATAGCCGAACTCGCGGAACTAAAAACTGATCTAGATCTTCTTAACAGAGCTGCTCTTCTTCAGTCGTTGAATGTACCCATAGCAGGTATATATGGTCCAATTTATGGAGGTTTTGCAGGTGGAGCTGAGGGCACAGCTATTACTAGTACAGCTTTTCACCTTCAAGGAATACTAACATATGGAGCTTCTTGGACCCTATGCTTCCCAATTCATATCAAATATACATCTAGCTCATCGCCAGAGCTAATTTGGGTAGCAAGCGCATATGCTCAGGCTGTAACGAGGAACACAAATGTTCCTGCATTATACTACAATTATACAGCAGCTGGGCCTTGCACTGAGATGGTTCTTCACGAGTTTGCAGCTGAATTCATCGCTGCAGTATCATCGGGTGCATCCATTGAAACCGGTGGTGTGGCTAAAGGGAAGTACTTTGATTATCTGACGCCAATAGAGCCTATGTTCGCATCTGAGGTTGCATATGCATCTGCTGGAATAAAGAGGACTGATGCGAATGAGATTGTGAAGAAGATCTTACCCAAGTTTGAAGATAAGATTCCAGAACCACCGAAAGGTAAGCGATTTCAAGAATGTTGTAATCTCTTAACAGGTGAGCCATCAAAGGAGATTTTCGATATCTACCATAAGGTAAAGAAAGAAGTCACTGATCTAGGAATAGATTTTCTATACTAGAATTCGGAAAATGAGAAAAAGCTATACCCATAACCTTCGTCCAAAGTGTAATACTGCGGTAGACTCACCCTCCTCCCGAGATATCTCTTCGACTCCATCGAGAGAGAGCAAATTCAATAATAATTTAATAGCAATATCCTTGAAGGATGATTTTCTTGCTCCCATCTGCACAGCGACATGATCTCCATCTTGCATCACTTTGCATCTTTCAAGAAGCCTTGTAGAGGTAATATTGAGGGCTGCTCTCTGTACGTAATCTAAAAGCGACAATTCACCACCTGGTATAGCTGGCGTATATTGCGGACCAGAGTTACGGATACTAATGAGTGTCTTCTCACTTATTGGATCATTAATTGTGTGGTCAATTAACCAATCAATAAGTGGCGAGGGTAATGTTACATTTTCAACTCGACCCGATTTCATAAGCAACTCTTCTCTCTTTTCCTTCCATGCTCCAAAAATCCGTTGATTTCTACCTTCTTTCTTTTGGCTGAATTCTCTCTCATCTAGCCAATGGATGCAGATCTTATTCGCTGCTATGAACTCAACATCTACTGTATATCCCGCTTCATCCCAGCTTGAAAGAAGGAAAAGTATGATAACCTCAGGTATGTTCCTAAGTATCTTCACAGTCGCTACAATTGTGTTTCTTTCAGGAAAGAATTCTGTGGAGCTAAGTATTCCCATTTTCTCGAGCAACTTGATATGCTCTGCAAATGCATAATAGGTGTTTTTCCAAGTTCCGCTTTCAATCACTCCAAGTCCACGAAGAAGCTTTGTCTGCTGAACACCAATCTTAGAAACGCTTTCAATAAACTCATTTGATGACTGACTACCATGTCCCAAGTTCATGAAAGCTTCAAGAAATTCTGAACTAGTTAATCCCATCTCTGCAGTTGTGACAAGAGATGAGAGCAATTTCGATGTTCTTTGAGCCTCGCAAACATCACAGTCTGGTAAGTCTCGGCGTTTGATATAATATCGAACCGCATCTTCAAGAGCGTCGTTAATACGACCTGACTTTTCACTAATTTCATTCAGCATGTTTCGAGTTTCAAGGGATATCGTGGTATGTAAATGAACACGTGGTCCATTTCCTCTCGTTTCTCTACTTTTTGTGTCCTGTGAATTCATGAACACACTTCCTGATTCATGTTCAAGAATTTTGTAGATTGTATAGATTCGTGAACATAAGTCTTACGAATGGAAAATATCGTGTACATAGTAATTGAAGTATAAAACACATTTGCCTGTAGGAACCTTTTTCCAAGAGAATGTTGCAGATAATGGTGGTGCTTCAATGATGGAATGGAAAGATGGAGCAAAATGTGCTGTGTGTTTAACATTCGACTTTGATGCAGACACTTCCTGGAGAAACATTCTCCGTCGTAATAAAATAGAACGAGATAACCCGGTTGTCCTATCAATTGGAGATTATGCCCCGCGTGCAGCTTTGCCGAGAATATTAAGACTTCTTCAACGCCACAACCTGAAAGCAGGATTCTTTGTTCCAGGTGAAGTGGCTGATCGTTTTCCTGATTCTGTACATGATATTCACAAATCTGGGCATGAGCTTGGGCATCATGGATATCATCACAAGAATCCGGCTCTCTTAACTCCGTCTGAGGAAGAGGTAGAGCTTGAACGAGGATCAGAAGCGCTCATGAAGATTTCAGGGTACAAACCAGTTGGATATAGAGCGCCCGCAGCTGACCTGAGCCCTAAGACATATTCTTTATTGATTGAACATGGACTAATGTATGACAGTACAATGATGAATGATGATATTCCATATATTGTAGAAACCAATGGCAAAAAAATTGTTGAGTTGCCAATAAAATGGATGTTAGACGACTGGGTCTATTTTGGTTTCAACATGTTTCCAGCTCTATCTTATCAAAGTGGTATAAGTAGTCAAGAGAAAGTCTTTGAGATTTGGTCAGCTGAATTTGAGGCAATCTATGAGGAAGGACTGTACTTCATGCTGACAATGCATCCACAAATAATGGGTGTTCCATCTCGAAGCAAGATGCTTGATAGATTGGTACACCTGATGAAATCAAAAGGTGATGTGTGGTTTGCAACGCCTAGGGAGATAGCTGAGTTTTGGCTTCAACACGGAGGTGAATAATCGTGAAACGATTAGATGGCAGGGTTGTTATCATTACAGGAGTAGCCGCTGGAATTGGACGCGCTACAGCCAACCTTTTCGCGAAGGAAGGAGCACGAATTGTCGGCGTTGATATTGATGAGGAAGGTGGCCGGTCAATCACCGAAAAGGTTCAAGCATTTGGTGGTAATATGACATTTGTGAAGGCTGATGTGTCAAATGAAAACGATATTAGAGCATTCTTTGAAGTCGCTCGAGAAATGGGCGGAGTAGACGTTTTGTTCAATAATGCGGGTATTGAAGTAGCTAAGAATCTCTTGGATACATCACAAGAGGACTGGAACAGGAACATAAATGTAAACTTGAAATCTGTCTTCTTTTCGTGCAAATACGCTATCCAACAGATGAAAGAAAAAGGAAAAGGAGTGATCATTAACAATTCATCAGTTGCAGGTCTAGTCGGATCATTCTCTCCAGCATACTCTGCAGCAAAAGGCGGAATCATTGCCTTAACAAAGGCACTGGCCACAGATTTTGGACAGTATAATATCCGGGTCAATTGCATCTGTCCAGGAGCTATTGAAACTCCTATGTTGGAACGTGTCATAAAGTTTCAAGGTGAACCATCTGAGGTCCGTGAGAGAAGATTGAAGAACTATCCACTTGCTCGTTTTGGCTATCCTGATGAAGTTGCCCAGACTGCGTTATTCCTGGCATCAGATGACTCATCCTTTGTGAATGGTGCTACCATTCCTGTTGATGGCGGTTTCACTGCTAAATGATCCAAATTAAAAAAAAACAGACTCCTATCCAAAAATAACAAAAAACCTGCATCTTGGGCACTAAATGGCTCACTCAATATTTAATACCATACTTACGCAACTATACGTTCAAGGCGAATGCAGATATCATGACAAGACTCATGCAAAAGGTCATACGATTTATCCATAGAGTTCGATTCTGGAAGATAGGATACTCGCCCACATCTAGTTATTTTCTGCATCAAATTTTGATGAGTGACCCCAGTAATTTTGCATTGTGTTCACAGTTACAGGGGAGGTGAGATGGTGGGCAGACATAACAATTCCAGAGGACCTAGAAATAGGAATCGGAACTCGTATCGAAAACATATTCCTGTGATAGAGGATAAATTAGATATAGGCTGGTCCGGCGCTTAGATTCTAACCACATTCCGAATCCTGGTGTTTTTCCGTTCCAGAGGCATGGTGAGGCGCCAGCGAGAAGATACATTGGTAAAAACTAGTAAAGCAGTGATTTCTAGAAATCGACAGATCGCTGCTGCATACTAGGAATCCAAATGACATATACTAGCTGACGGATGTCCTTCATCCCACAGCTATGCTTGATAGCTTGCAGTCGCTCGAAGCGCCCTCGAATTTGCTATCCTGTAATGTGTGAACTCTGGAATTGCGAAGGACTTATTAGGAAATAGTTAAAGTATTTCGGTTAATTCTGTTAAGGTATTCGCGTTAACTCAGAAGGCTAGAGAAATGTTCAGATACCTTCGATATCCTACCAAGCAACAAGGGCTCATCTGGCTTAGACGTCGCCAGAGGGAGAAACCCTCAGAGATAGCCAAGGATCTGAAGGTATCGCGACCATTTGTCACCATGGCTCAAAAGACAGCTGAGGAACGAATCCTCAAACTTCTTCAGCATACAGCATCAGTCAATCGAGTACAGATACAACGTCTCAGCACATATTATGGCATTGCAAAAGGATATTGTGCTGCTTACGATACAGACACCTACATCTTCTATTCTCCAAAGATCGGTCTTCAAATTTGGTATGAGCACGAGCGAGCTTGTGGCTCTTGCGAAATGGAGGACCAATGCCTTAGGACTCTTCAAACACTGGCAGAGGAGTGGGAGATCCCTCTTCCAAATGATAGACCTCCAACAGAGCTCGGCGTTTACCTAGTTTATACAATTGGGAGTCGTCTGAAGTGGAATCAGAAATAATAAGTAGATTAAGAATTT
>PJET01000143.1 GCA_002825515.1 Candidatus Thorarchaeota archaeon MP11T_1
TGAGAATATGGTCGAACAGTATGAAGATGCCTATGGCGAGTTGTATTCGCACCCTGGTGATTTCTTGAGCTGTTGTTGCTCACTCATCTTCATTCTAGTGTTTGGAGTGCTGGTACTTTTCTCAAGACTGTCAAATATTGTCCTTCTCGACCCAACATTTGATCCCATTATTCTAATCATCCTCGAATATAGTATCGTTGCTGTAGCAGGTTTCGTTATTGGATTCAGGATTCCTTCAATTGATGCGCAAGAGTTCTTCAAAAGGCCAATAATGGGTGACGTTCATAATTTTGCACGAGAACTCGATGGTGTACCCGGAATCCGTGCAGGTATGAACGTCGAGCTTGGATTCCGATCTGGAGTTCAAACGATTATCGATGCAGAAATCAAATCATATGTACAGGGTCTTCCAGAAACTGTTCAAATACAAGTACAGGTTTCACATAGTGGTTTTGCTTATCCTTACCTTGTAGGAACCGCGTATAAGGGCGGAAAAGTAAAACCGCATGAAGAATCCTTTCGAATAGGCACAAGATATCCTGCTCTACTGGAATACTCCATGGACAAGGATGTTATGGTGATTGTTGCTCGCTTTAATATCCCTGAACGGACAAGTAGTGTTCCCCATATCTCAGTGAGGGATTTCAGACAACTCGCTGCGTTGCTAGCTGCAGAGTTGAAAGATAGGTATACACCAAATAGCTAGCATAGACACCTTTAATTATTGGACATTCTGGCTGAGGAAGATAATAGTACCGGCTAGAGAGAGTTGGCAATGGATGGCTTCGAATAATTGGACAAACAAATGGATCTTGATGCTTATATTGGGAATTCTAATCCAAGTGATTCTCTATCCAACTGTTTGGATCTTCCAGCTCTTTACGCACGAATATTTTCCTGATGTATTTTTGATCTCAATTGTGTCTATTGTCATTCAAATTGGTGGATTCCTTACTATTATGATTAAGACCAAGGATACGGATCCAGCGATATATGGTCAAGGTCGACCTTTCCAACACAAACTCCGAGAAGAAGACGAGGATTTGGCTACTCGAAAGCCAACCTTCGATTGAAAGAGGAATGGCGTTAATATGGAACAGCAAGGCAAAGAACCAAGTCCTGTAATGAAGTTCGTTCAAGACTATAGGCTAAAGATGCTTATTCCTGAGCTTCTAGTTGTATTCGGAGTTTGGTATTTTCTCCCAATCTTGAATCCTTCATTCAGTCCTTTTGTGGGCAATGTTTACCAGGGTTTTGGGGTTTTCCAATATATCTTTCAACCACTATACTTTCTCCCAAGTGGAATACTTGTCCTTGCTACAGCATTCACTTTACATGGAATCTATCCGTTAGATAACTATCATGAGGGCAAAATCTCTAAACTACCCAAAGCCGCTATTATCATGATTATTTTTTCATTTATTCTACTACCTGTACTTGTTGCATTTCAGATGCTTGGATACTACATGACTGAGATGACTGAATTCATAAGTCGGAATCCATTCTGGGAAAGAATCGAGAGCATTGGTGATCTTCTCTTCTATGCAGGACCAATGTTTTTTGTTGGTCTTCAATGGTGGCTCCTAATTCCAGTCTTTTTCTTGTCCCAAGGTGTTGATGGAATTCATAAGATTGCTCATCATGAAACTTCAAGCGAGAAAATTACTTGGATTTTTTATTTTCTCTGGCCAATGTCAATGCCATTCTTTTTTGATTCTGTAGAGATAATGGCGATGGTTGCATTGTCAATTCCAGCTTTTGCATTCTATTCTTACATTAGACCATACTATACATATGTTACCTCTGTTCACACACTGACATTTGCTGTATTATTCATCATAGCTGTGATTCTAAATCCATTGTTACCATTAATGAACATCTGGTTTCCAGGATTCATTCCGCCCCATATCCCTCCACGAGTCGTACCTTGGCCATTCTGACTCAGTCATATTAAATCTCTTAGCTAGTCTGAAGATTCAAGAGTTTCAAAGAATATCTCTTGGAATTTTGAGCTTTCATCGTGGATTTTTCTTGAGAGCTCTGGACTTGCACCTGATAGACCGCATTGTGTGGAAACCATTGCGTTCCTCTTTACGAGGTCCAAATCAACTCCGCTTTCATTAAAGAGTCGAGTGCTTTGCGATAGATTGATTTTTAGAGTTTCAAGGATTGGTTTCGAGTAGGAGTCATCAACATTTGGTAGTGCACCAAGAGCAAGACCTCCTCCCTGTTTCATGAACGAGTTTAATTTCTCTGCTTGTTCTTGATCAACCTCGGGGGGATATCTCACAACGTCAATATGCATTAGCTTCGGTTTACTGTCCCAAAGAGGAAACCATCCATCCAATTCCAACCGACGCCAATCATCACAATAATGATACGCTGGGATAACAGAACTCGGAAAGATACCATCGGTCTTCTGTATTATTTCTCGAATTGAAAGTCCGATATTTAGTCCTTGCCTAATCATATCTGAAACATGTCCTAGACCTGGATCATCTTGACAGAATATGAGTGTGTTACAAGAATCTTGTAGGTGCTTTACCTGTCCAATAGCTATTCTTGTCAATAGTCTTTGGAAGAAATGAAACATTCCCTTTGTAAGAAGTTGCTTTCCACTCCTATCTCTAATGCTGAAGCACATAGTGGTTGGAGCTGTCTGTTGTGTCTTGAAGAAAGGATAGTTTGTTCCATTCATCAAAAGGTAGTAACTATGTCCATGGTCTTTATCTACCATCAAGGAATCGTCATTACTTACCATCTCTCGATATGCATGAATATCAACATCAAGGGTGAATGCTCCGTCTTGTTCGAAGTCATCAATAAGTACTGCAAATTGTCTAATCATATCTTCCTCAGGCAAAGAAGTGATACTATAGGTATATGGTAGTTTGAGTTTCTGGATATATTCCACAGGTTTTAATGGATCTGTTTCACCGAGACTTCCCACTCCAAAAAAATGACCAACCAACTCTCTTGGTAGGAGACCTGTCAGATTTATACACTCCTCTTTACTTGACCTCGCCGTCGTATAACTCTATTACATGATGAAATGGCGGGGCAACCTTCACAGAGTTCAGGTATATCTTCAACTCCCTGATCCTCACTATATAGTAAGAACTGCTCTGCAACTGAAGATGCAGCTGCAGCGGCTGTTTCACCACCTTCAATTTTTCTACGAACCATACACTTGTGCTTACGGAGGTTCGCACTGAGCTCTTCCATATTTCCGCTCACAATGACTGCTGTGGGACCTACTTTTCTGATTATTTGTTTCGTGAAGTCCGGTATTAGCATTAGGTCTTCTAGATCCTGTTCAGATTGAGTTTCAAAAAGCGTAACGTCTGCGATGGTTGTGAATGTAGTTTGGGATGTCCAGTCTGTTATGGATCTTACTACATTTTGTGGTATTGGTTTACTACTTTCTTTCTCTAGGAATCCAAGTATGTCATCTTCCCTAAGTCCGATTTCAATCGCTTCAAAAACTGATTTGTCTGAGATCTTGAATGTACTCACAACATCTGTTTGAACAGGTTCCGTTATGAGCATAAGACGGAACAACTTCTGATATTCCATCTCTGTACTGAAAACAGTCACCTCAAAGTTTGGTAACACGAAAAATGAATCTCTTCCCTTTTCTCTCTCGTATGGCGTTCCTTTGAGAACATACTCTCCTACATCGGTTAGTCTAACCGCGAGAAGCTTTTTCCCTCTATATGCTGCTTCAATCAACCCTAAGAGTATAGGAGTTTCCAAAGAAAGCTGGACTCTATCATCATCAACTTGAATCCACTTCAATTCTTGTCGCTCAATGAACAATTCACTCCGAATCCAGTCCCTTAGTTCTTCAATACCAATCCATTCGTCAGGTGAGCTTTCTCTAAGCCGACATATTGCTAAATTGAGTGTATATTCTGTAGGTTGATCAGGAGTTGCCCAAATCGCTCTTGTTCTCCCTAGTTGGGATAGAAGTAGTCTCCTGGCAACATGACGATACTCTCCAGCAAAGAGGAGGTCTATTTTCGAAGGGACAACCCTGTCTTCTTCTCCAACAATGTAGGCTCCCATCTTACGAGCCATCTTTTGCACTAATTCAAATCTCTCATCAGTAGATTTAGACATTGACGCTTTGATATTGTCTATCTCTCTCCTAGGAAACTCCCATGCACTTGTCAGATGCACTTCTCTCTTTGCCAAGTATGACACAAGAAGGAGCATGTCAATGAGTAAAGTATCTCGTTCATTTTCAATATTTTTTGCTCTTTTTGGTTCCTCTGGTTGAGGTTCCGGTTTTGCTTCAAAGAGATCCCTCAAATGAGGAATGAAGAAATCCAGTACTTTGAACTCTGCAACTTCTCTTCCAAACTCTGTCAATCGTGACATCATTCGTCTTATGATAATCCCTTTCTTCCGTAGATCTCTTTCTGTTTGGTTAAGCTGTCCATAGCTGTATATTTTTCTGAAGGGCTTGAGTCGGTCGTAGCTCATAGCTCCTCCGCTTAAAGTTAGGATTCCAAGCAAATCTCGTTCGAGGGTAGAAAATGTAGCAAATACCCTTTCTCTTTCTTCAGGCATTCTCATTTTTTCAGCGAGCATTTTAATTAGTGACGATCCACTGTCCTTTCCTGAAACATCTATTGACCAATACTGGCATGCAACAATCAAGTCCTCTCTAAGGATATGTTCAATTTCTTTCTCTAAGGTTTCCTTTGGCATTATCATAACCGACCGTAGAATTGTCTAATGCAAACATGCGCCCAGCTTTTGAGTATTTAAGGAGCTTTTGGTTTTACTATATAGTAATCTGAGTATATTTAATAGCTCTGCTGGAAAAAGAAACAAGCTTATTTTGTGAAGATATGACCAGTTTCTGGGTGAAATATTGGAACCCGTTCTTTGGAGCGTAAAATATCGACCTAAAACTTGGAACGATTTCATTGGTAGAGAGAATACTATTAACCAATTGAAATCACTAGCTAATTCCAGTGTTTTCACAAACATGATTTTCTACGGCCCATCAGGAACTGGAAAGACTGCTGCTGCAGAACTCTTCTCAAAAGCAATCCTTGGGGATAGTTTTGGAGCTAACTTCAAAATTTTGAATATTCGCGAAATATGGGACATCCCAGTGACCAAAGCTAAGCGATCGGTTCAAGATCTTGCAAAACTTGAACGTGATCAAAGATCCGAGTTAGATGAATACATCTCCGTTGTTTTTCGTGAGGCAAAGGCTTCTAGAAAAGCTCGAGGTCGTTCAGGAGATCCAACAAGAAGTGAAATTCTTTCAGAAGCTATACGATTCTTTGCATCAACAGCCACTGTTGCTGATGAAAAGGTCAAAATACTAGTTCTAGATGAAGCTGATGCCTTAAGTTGGAGCATGCAGCAAGCGCTTCGCAGAACCATGGAGTTGTATAGTGATGCTTGCCGATTCATACTCATAACTCCAACATTATCCGGGTGGAGCCCAGCAATCATCTCTCGATCTTTGACTCTAAATTTTTCCACTCCTCCTTCTGAAGTTGTTCAACGCTTGGTTGCAGATATTGCTTCGAAGGAAAATGTGTCCATAGATAGTCCTGCTTTGACAGCAATTGCTAGGGAGTCTGATGGAGACCTAAGACGTGCAATAAACCTCCTTCAAATTGCATCCACTGCTAGCAATGCTGTGACTGAAGATATTGTATACAAGCACTCTGAAACTTATCTTACAGCACAGACTCGTAATATTGTGACTTTAGCTTTAGGTGGTCAATATGAGCCTGCAAGGAAAGAAATTAGAAATCTCATGGCAATTGATGGATACTCCCCCAAAGAGATATGTCTTGAAATTGAACGAGACGTCGTGAAAAGACCCTTTCAACCTGAAGTTCTGAGTACGGTGCTGGATAGGATTGCAGAGATAGATTATCGTGTCCTGCATGGTAAGAATGCATTTGTTCATCTGGCTGCACTTATTGCATCTCTTCGAGCAATTGGAGTTGATTCAGGCTAAAACATTTGTTCAATCCTACTATCTATTCTGACCTTGTCATATAATGCAGACACGAGGTTGGGTGATAGACTTTGACGGTCATACAGAAACTCTGCTTTTAGAGTGTCTTCTTCTCTAGATATCATTTCATTATTTATTGCCATTGTAAGCATTCGTCTAATCTGACTTGGACTTCCATATCTGCACCTGAATGAGATAAACTCAACAGCATCTTCTACATGAACAGGATTTCCTTTCTTTCTAAAAAGGTGTGTTAGAATGAGAAGGAGGTCTCTGCCATTCATGATTTGCATGCTACCCGACAGCCTTTTAGAAGTTGCCGTGTCATAGCCTCTAGAGATGACGAAACGTCAATTGGTTTGTGTTCATGGACATACGATTAAAGAATTGGAACGCCTTCTACAAGATGCATGTGCTCTTTTTGACGAATCTGTTACTTTAGAAATCAATGCGCTTGGAGGATGGTCGAACATAAACATCCGCGGCTACTCTGGGGAAATTGATTTTGTATTGAAACTCCCTTGGACCATTTCATCTCATTCTATTGAACCATACAAGAAACTATTCGATATCAGTCTATTCTTCAACCGCCATGAACTTGGTCCATTACCATTGTCCATTGGAAAACTCTCCGATTCAAAAGAAACTCCCTTCATCATCTTTGAATATGTTGCAGGGGTCATTCACAGCTCTCTAACTGATTTTTCAGTCGACGAATTGGCAGCTGTCAATAAATGCCTTCATCATTTCTCTCAGCAGAAACCTCCAGGTCTAACACTATACGAATCCGCCTCTGACTATATTGCCACTGCTCATGACCAAGTTGACAATCATGAAGGACTATCTAGTTGCTCTCAAGAGCTAGCTGATTTGCACAATTCTTTATCCAAGTTATATCCTGAAGTTCTTTCATACGCTGATTCTCTCGGGAAGTGGACTCAATCATTGATGCATGGTGACCTATGGGTTCCAAACATTGTCCTACAATCCGACAAAGTAATTCTACTTGATTTTGAAGCTGCTGCATATGGACATCGGCTTTATGACATGGCGTACCTTCTTGAAACACCTAGCATTCCTGAAACCAAAACTTTCGGCTTAATCTCTCCAGATGAAATTGATAGGGTGAACAAGTTGAGGCCAATTGCATTGGCATATGTGGTTGAATGGTCTTTGGAACGTCTTCTTTCAGTAGAGTCCAATTTGGTTGAACCAAATTTAGCTACAAAAGAGAGTTGGTCTGCAGTTATGGGTTACACACGTTCGAAGATCTCTCGCTTGGAAGCACTTCTAACTAATTGAAAAACTTCTCCGGTGGAGTTTCCCAAATTTTCTCTTTTGCTGATGCAATTACATACTGATATCCTTGTTCGGTCAAGAAGAGTTGACGTTTTGCCGCGAAATCCATATCCCGCGTGTCTTTTGTAATAAGAGAATAGAAGCGGGCAAAACTCCCATCAGTCTTTGGTCTAAGAATCCTGCCTAGTCTTTGGGCTTCCTCTTGCCTTGATCCAAATGTCCCAGACACCTGAATAGCGACGTTTGCATCAGGAAGGTCAAGAGCAAAGTTCGCAACTTTGGATACTATCAGTATCTTCTCTTCGCCCTCTCTGAAAGCATTATAGAGGCGTTGTCTTTCATCATTACTAGTTTTACCAGTGATTAATGGCGCTCCGACTTCATCAGCAATCAACTTCAATTGATCAAGGTACATGCCAATTACCAGTATGTTATCATTTACATGATATTTTAACAATTCATTAATGATATCTATCTTCAAGGGGTTTTCTGCTGCGATTCGATATTTTTTCCTATCTTCTGCCAATGCATATGGTCTTCTCATATCATCTGGAAGATCAAGTCTAATCTCGTAGCACACCGCTGTCGCAATCCATCCTTGGTCTTCAAGCTGTTTCCAAGGCATGTCAAACCGTTTTGGACCAATAAGACTAAAGACATCCTCCTCCTTCTCGTCCTCGCGAACTAGAGTTGCTGTAAGTCCTAACCGTCTCGTCGCTTGGATAGTAGCAGTTACTCTAAAAACTGGTGCAGGGAGTAAATGAACCTCATCATAGATAATGAGTCCCCAGTTCCGTGCTTCAAAGATTTTGAAGTGAGGGAATTTATCCTCGCGTGATTTTCGCCAAGTGAGGATTTGATATGTGGCAACAGTGATTGGGCGTATCTCCTTGTTATCACCAGTGTATTCACCAATGTCTTCGGGTCTTAGGGTGGTCTTGTCTAATAGTTCTGCTATCCATTGTCTGACAGCAACGACATTCGGACACAGAATGACTGTTGAGGTTTGAAGCTTATGCATTGCTCCAATGCCCACCATTGTTTTTCCAGCTCCGCATGGCAAAACAACAACACCAGAACCTCCTTTCACACCTCCACCGGCATAAAAAATGGCTACTGCATCTTCCTGATAGCCCCGTAGACCCCATCTCTTGCCCTCCAACGTCACATCACGAATTTCAAATGGTAAGTGTTCGCCTTCAACGTATCCTGCGATGTCTTCTACTGGGTGTCCAATCTCAATTAGAGCATGTTTCAGAAATCCCCTCTGAGCTGGATCAACGCGTATTGTGACATCGTCCACTCTATCGATTAGGAATTCTTTGAGTTTCTTATTTGACCAAATCTCTTCTGCTAAATCATCATCAGCACACAATAGTAGGAGATCTAGTCCCTCTTTGTATAACGACAGCTGTCCGTATCTGGACATATAGTCAACTATCTCTCTAGCAATGTTACCTGGGATTGGGTATTTTGCAAATTGCTCTAATGCAGCAATCACTTCATCTGGAGTCATTCCCATTGCAGCTGCATTCCATAGGCTAAGTGGTGTGACACGATAGGTATGTACATACTCCGGACTCTTTACGAGTTCAGCAAAACGTGCTAATGAGTCACGAGCATCTTCGTATAACGGGTTGTCAACTTCTAGGAGCACTGACTTGTCAGATTGTACAATGAGGGGATTGCTCGGATTTGCCATGCTGTTTCATCATCCAGTTATTCTAGTTACTTGAACTGCTATTTTATTTGCATGCGGAAAGCGTGAAACGGCCGAACTTATAGGAAATAAATCCTTCCCTATCGGCGCGTTATTTTCTGGCTGTGACCGGAATCGCTATATACCTAAGATTTTGAACACGCAGTAATTGGTTAACGGAGGTGCAAAGAACATATGCTTGTAAATAGACTTGATACTGTAGTAGATTCCTGCACCTACGTTGAGATTGCCTAACTGGTGATCGTTACTTCTGTGTGCTTATTCATTCATTCTACGCATCGTGTTTGAATGGTCATTGGAGTACAACGTTTGTTGTGGGTTTCGACTTCTTGCGGTTTGATGTGCTATTAACGTAAGATGCGTGTCGCTCAGCCGATGAGAGTGAAACAAAAATTGTATACTAAAAACCACAAAGAAAATGGTTCACAGAGAAAATCCAATGTGAACCCAAAACGCAGATGTTTGGATAGACAAAGTCCAAAGAAGCATAGAGCTCCTCTCTTGGACAGCATCCCTGGTGTGAATCATGGATGTCGACTTTCCACTAGTGAGGTGATTTAATAGATGGTTCCTGTAGTGGAGAAGCTCAATCCTCGAAAGCCCTCTGCACTTTCTGTTAAGAGAGATGCTCAAAGAGGAACTCGGCGAGGATGGACTGTTTCTATCAATGAGATTACCTTAGAGGAGGTCAGGAATGATGCTGTGAATTTTGGGCTTGCCACAGAGGTACTCTACCAGATGAATGCAGGCAAGGAGGCATCAATCTACTTAGCAAAGTGGAAGAATTTCCCACTCATTTTGAAAGCTTATAGATTCTGGAGGTCTGCTCAAGCCAGAAAGGGAAAGGGGTTCTTTGCACCAGGGAGGATGCAAGTTATGGCGGCAAGGGAGTACGATTTACTTCGAACATGTTTCAATGCGGGAATGAATGTTCCTACTCCCATCGGCCGAGTTGGCAACTATCTCAGTATGAGATTTATTGGCAGTGCATACGAACCTGCGCCTCAACTTAGGGATGTTCAACTTGAGGAACCTGACACGATCTTGGATGAGATTCTTGATAACTATCTCATCATGTATCGGGATGTACACTACATCCATGGAGACCTCAGTGCCTATAACATACTTTGGTGGGAAGGTCGAGCCTGGATAATTGATATGCCTCAAGCCTACCAGATTGGTCCTTGGGCTGATATGACGATGGCTCTGAAACTCTTACGTAGAGATATTGTCAATATTCTTCAATATTTCAAGAGATATGGAGTCAGACGAGATCCAGATGAGATTCTCAAGGTCTTTCTCTCTGAGTATATCCCAACCAATCTGAGGAATCATGATGAAGTCATTGCTAGAGGGGTGTATGAATGAGTCGTATAGATAAGTTCAATCCGCTAGCAAAGGGCAGCGCTATTGACCAAAAGCGAGATGCAATTAGGGGCGGTACATGTGGAAAAGCCCAGATAGCTGAACCGAGGTTTGAAGAGATTCGTCGAGATGCGATTAATTTCGGACTCGCCACCGATGTATTATATCCAATGAGCGCAGGAAAAGAAGCATCAATATTTCTAGCACTATGGAACACACATCCAATCATTTTGAAGGCTTACAGACTCTGGGCTACTCCTCACAAGTTGTCAACTACAAAAGGACATATCCGAGAGTCGAGTGGCAAGAAGACGCGTTGGATTCTAGGATTAATAGAAGACATTGCAGTAGCAGAGTTTGATATTCTTCAGAACTGCTTCAACGTGGGAGTTCGGGTTCCCACTCCAATTTCAAGAGTGGCCAATTACTTAACAATGAGGTTCATAGGCGACGGAGATATTCCTGCTCCTCAACTAAGAGATGTAGAATTGGAAGATCCGGAGGTTGTGTTGAATGAGGTATTCGACCAATATTTACTGATGTACAAGGACGCTCATTACGTTCACGGAGACTTAAGTGCATACAACATTCTATGGTGGAAGAATAAGCCTTGGATCATCGATGTTCCTCAGAGTGAAGCAGTGAACAAATGGTCTGATATGAGTAAGGTGGAATTGATACTTCGTCGTGACATCAATAATGTTTTGAGCTACTTCAAAAGCTATGGCGTCGAACGCGACCCTGAACATATACTCAATGTCTTTCTTGATGCCTACATACCTGATAACTTGAAGAACTATAGAGAACTACGAAATGAGGGAATTGAATTGCTTTGAGAGAATATTCAATCATTTCCTTCTCTAGTTCACAGTAAATGTTGAAAATACATAATGAGCCTCAAGCTTGCGGCTGAGGCTCAATACGACATCGATTGGACGGGTATCGGGCAGGACTACCTCGTTAGACCGTTGCTATGGTCTTATGTCCATGTTCAGGAAACCTTTCTGAGGACCACTCTGGATACTCCAGGGATCTTCTTTAGGCTGTCCTCGAGTTCGTTAAGAGTTACAACCAGTTGATCTGGAATGAAGTAACACTCATAGTAACAACGTTCGCCGCGTAAACATACTCCGGTTGTGAAGATGATGTCACTAAGTTTTGCGTCGTTGAATGCAAAGTTCAATTGCTTCAAGAAGTTACGAGATAAGTCACTTATCTCAATCCTGAGCAAGTAAATATCCTCATTAGCAACTGGGAAGATCTTCACGACTCGGTCTTTGTGGTGCATGACCACTAACCCTGCCTTCTCCCCGATGTCTGCCACAAACTCAGCCGGGAAAACCACTGGTTCTCCAGGTGTTAGATGAAGAATGATTGCTGAAGTAGCGCCTTCCTTATCTATTACCAAAGATTCATACACGTCCTTCAGGGTCTATACTTCTGTTCTCTACGTTCTGTCTATATATAACTTATCTGTCGCTAAGCCCCCGAGATTGTTGGACATGGTTTTAGCTACTTTTGGCGGTTTTTCCTAGAAATTCTCAAATTTCTAAGGAATTTTATGAGTCGGAATCTATAATTGGAGTCATGTTCTCGCGGTGTTGAGGAGACAGAGTCTTGCACCCACGTCTATTGCAACTTATTGGCTTCATTCTAGTTATAGTATCATTGGCAATGACATATCTTGTCTATCAATTCACTATCACATCTGGGAATCCAGATGCAATGATTGCGTTGACTTCAGGTATGATAGCGTGGGCAATAATGGCTCTACCCGAGCTTGCAATTGGGCTCTGGCTCGTGGCTAAAGGGACCCGTGAGGCGCGTATTGGAGATGTATCCGGAGATCTCATTCCTCTTGTTCAGAAGGAGGGTAGGATAAGTGTGGACGATGCTGCCAAAGAGCTTGGTGTCGAACCAGAGGTTGTGGCTGATGCAGCTGAGAAACTAGCAAGGCGTAGACTACCCTTAGTATATTTGGATCGACGAGCCCATGAGATTGTGAGTCCTAAGGCAGTATCACTAAAGGAGAGTCTACTACATCTTCTATATGCACAACGCCGAATGACATTTGACCAGATTCATCGCGTCACTGAGTCTACTGATGAGCAAATTGTTGATGCTCTAAAAGAGCTATCGAAGCAAGGTAAATTCAGAGGCGTCATCGATGAGAACTCTAGAGTGGTTTATACTCAAGAAGCGGTTTCTCAATTACCAAAAGCTGTGACTGTCTGTCCTAACTGTGATGGAAAATTGGATGCACCAGTTCTCCCTGGTGAAGAAGAATCATGCCCATATTGCGGACACATTATCACTAACAAGTTGAAATAGAAAATCTATTCAAAAAAGATATGGACCCAATTTTGATTCGAATGCAGTCATGCTTTTACTAATCATTAATGATATTATACCCGTCTTTGGTCTATCGACCGGTTTGTATTTGCTCTAATAGCGAACACGAGAATAGCTATACTGCACATGCATATGCTATATTTCCCTCATGCTTCACAACCTGAGCATGTTTTTGATCCAAGTTGAGTTCTGATAAGAACCGGGTAATTCCATTATTGACATCCTGATATGTCATTTCTCTCATGGCATTCCTCAAGGCTATTGGGGCATAACTCTCTTTCAGGATGGATATATAGTCCCTCCTCAACCCCATCTTGTCTCCGAAGATTTCCACACCCTGAACTTCTCCATTAACAGTGATAATCATCCCAATCTCATCATCTGTCCACTTGAAACGATTAATGTATCTCTCAAACTCATGTCCATGATATACATAGAGTTCACCTAGTGCACTAGTGCCAGAACGAACTCCCCATGCTGCAAGTATCTTTTGAACCATGCTCCATACCTGTTTTTGGTTCTTTCCTTCTAGAATTGCTTTTCGCATAGTTATTGGCGTGTTTGTATGTAACCATTCGCCATGGGAATGTTCCCATCGACCTGCTTCGATGCAGAACACACTCAAATTCCTATATCCCTCTAGCACTGTACTCTCTGCAACAATACGGTCTTGTTTCCCCCCTCCGAGCACTCCCTCACCACATCTGATCAATGTGGGTTCTTCAGCAAAGAAACGGAGGCTTGGAACATTACCTGTTTCTTCAACCATCATATTGCCCATTTCAAGAGCAATTTGAGTTGAAACAATTCCATTATAGAGTTCTGCGTTCTCATCAATTAGTCCTGTAACAGCCATGTTTCCATGAATCTGTGGGGCAGTCATTTCTGCATGCTCTATTATTCTCAGTATTTGTTTTACAGCCTCACTACTCATGTGCCACCCTCAATCATAATACAGCAGCTATCTGTATAAAAACCACACAGAATCTTTAAGATGAAGGATGATACTCGATTCTTTCTCGACGAACGCGCCATGAATCTAGAATTGAATCTTCTTCAATGACTTGATAATTATCAAAGAGATTTGATGTGAGACACGAATGATTTGGAAGTATACGTATCTTCTCTCCAAGCTCATATCCATCAGTTGCCATTTCTTTGTAGACAATTTTCCCATGTTCTTGTGAGAGAGATTCAATGATAATTGAAGTGTCGAGGACACCTTTATCATAATCATGGAATATCTTCCCATACCCTGGATTTGATTCAATATGAGTGGGTCCACGATCTTTTGAAAGCGCTGTAGCACCTGCATCGCTGATGGCTCTTCCATTACTTCTACAAATTACACTTGAGAGAACTGTGAGCGCACAATCAGTCCCCTTGCAAGTTCCTAACGCGACCTGAGTATAATCAAAGAACACATAGTTCCCGGGGCGTATCTCAGTGATGCCCTCGTGAATATTGTCAGAAAGAACTGTTGTGGGTGTTGAGCCGATACTCACTACTTCTGGTGCTAGTTCTTTGCTTTCTGCTTTCAGTGTCCTAGCAAATTGTACCATGATGTCCTGTTCTCTCTTGGCAATCGCTTTCACTTCTTGAATGCTAGTCGCGCCATACGCATGACCTGCATGGCTTAGGATTCCTTTGAAATTCAGGTTGTGGCTTTCATGTATTTTCTTCACAAGTTTGATTGCTGCAGGACTTTTTGGAGCAATCCCACATCGAGGATATCCACAGTCAACTTTGACAAAGACATCTAACATAATGTCTGTCCTACTACAAAATGCATCGAGCTGCTCTACAATGATTTCGTTGTCCGTGAGAACATTCATGTGAGCTTTTTCTGAAATATCTTGCACGCTATCAAATTTGTTCGGAACTAGCGGGACTGCATATGTTATGTCATTAAAACCAGCGTCTGCAAATACTCTTGCTTCTCCAATTGTTGAAACTGTAATACCCTGAGCCCCATACTCAA
>PJET01000050.1 GCA_002825515.1 Candidatus Thorarchaeota archaeon MP11T_1
AAACGACATATCTCACACTCCTTTACAAGAATCCTGCGATTCTTCCTAGTTCCTCTTTCTTCTTTCTCTTCACGCCCTTACGCCAATGCCAAGCTGCCTGTGAGATGACAATGGTTATCAAGAGCACAATGAGTCCGACTGCACCACCAAAGACAGCAGGCGGAACAACCACCTTGTCTGACAGGGCCTCGTTCACTGCATCTCTGGTCGAGTTGTCGATTATGAGGGCTAGGGCACGTGGGTCCGTTGAATCTCCGCCAGCACTAGGTTCGACCCACGAGTACCCCAGTGAGAGCGTCATTGTGGAACTACCACTTGTGATTGTCACGGTCACCAGATGGATGGTGCCTGATGTCTGCACCTTCCTGAAGGTGAAGGCAACACCATATCCAGTGCCGCCCTCTACACCTGATGCCAGAGTGGTGCCTGACGGATTCGTCAGGGTGATTGTGGCGTTGTTCCAGTTCGTCTGAATCATGCCAGATACAGAGTCAGGTGAGCCTGTATCCCATTGGATGACGACAATCTTCATTTCCTCTACAAGGACCGCTACCGAGTAGGTCAGGTTCTTCCAGATGGTCAGAGATGCACTGGCCGATATCTTCACAGCTAGCACGTGCTTACCCTCTGTGCTGTCCTTCCGATACTGGACAATCTGAGATTCTGGTGAGTACGCCTTATAGACACCATTGTCATAGATGTAGAGGGTGCTGTTCCGCCATGTGGTCTGACAGTAGATGTTGATGTAGGCGTCATCGAAGTCCACATCCCAGAGCGTGACTCCAAAGACATCTGACTGCGGCACTTCGTAGGTTCCATTGAACCACTCGGAATCGGTAGTCGTGTTGAACTTGATGCCATAGAGGAAGCTCCCTGCACTGGCCAGACTCTTGGTGACTGTGATTGAGAACGACACGGATGCACTGATGCTTCCTGTTCCCTGATACACATCTGACACCCAGACATAGTAGTTCACGGCCAAGTTGCAGATGCCAGACACGAGCACCTTGGTCGAACTCTCTGATATCGAGTAGATGCTAAGCTCAATCAGAATCGGATTCACCGTGTATCTGAAGGTCAGGTACTCCCAAGCGGCTGTACTTGAACCAGTGGCAATCTGTGACGCTGGATTCACTGTTCCCTGAGAGCCATTCACAAGGACAATCAACACGTGCGTACCAACGACTGTACTCTTCGGAATCTGATACCATCCTTCCAATGAGCCACCCTGATAGACTGGCGTGCCAGTCACATTATCCCAGATGTAGAAGCTACCGTTGTTCCAGTTCGTCTGAATACCAAAGGTCACGTAGTCATCTGAGAGAAAGATTAGGGAATCCTCAATGTGTATTGAGTGTAGGATGTCAACAGCCAAGACCTCTTCCCAAATCAGGAAGTCGAAGGAACGTGCCCCGATTGTGACAGAGCAGTTCACGGTCAGGTCAACGAACCACCAAGCTGGTGTGTAGAATCCGAGCGACATGCCACCGAATGAACCAGCTCCATAGATACCACCTGATGACTGCGGAGAACTACCGTTGCTGTATCCTGTCAGATAGTAGGCATTGGTCAGCCATGTGTTGTTGACCTGAACCTTCCACGTGGATGCAACGCCCCAAATCAGGTTGACCTGTGTTACCGAGTACTGCACCCAGTACTTGACGATGGATGTCTGAGCTGTCACTGTATCCCAGATGACCTGCACTTCATTGGTCGTGAACACTGTCAGGCCATAAGTCGGGTCCGTGATTGATGCCACCTTGTATCCATAGTAGCCATAGGTCGATTCGTAGGGATAGTGTGTTCCTGATGTTGGACTGGTGCCATTCGACAACCAAGTGCCTGACCATGATACCGAGTCGTACTCGAAGGTGCCAACGACTGAGAGAGTCACATTGTTGTCGATGAATGACCATCCGTAGTTCCTTGATATCGTGAGTAGCACTTGGTCCCAGATGATATCTTGGTCATAGGTGAGTGCTGTCGCAGAGTCGAATGCGGTGATTCCGTAGGTGGCTTCAGATGCGGATGTCACAATGAAGTTGATTGAGCACGTGCTGGCATATTGGTACTGTTTATACCAGTAGCCGCCGCCAGCTCCACTCCATGATGCCGCTGACGAATTGATGTAAACAGCATCAGAGCCAGACTGGTCAAGGAGATGGTTGTCGTACTGCAATCGAAGCCTGAACTTGACTGGTTCCAGCTCATTCAGATTTGTACGAGTGTCATCCACACTAGACCAATAGACCTCTATCTGGTCCCAAATCATTGTGACTGTCTTACCGTTCATGTCAACCGCAGTGATATCGTAGGTGTTCCCTGACACTACAATAGTGTCAGCCGTGAAGTCACCGACCACATCTCCGCCATTCGTAGTGTATCGCCAGACACCAGCACCTTGGTGAGTGAGTGTCTGACCGTTGATTGTGGCGGTTCCCGTTGTCAGGGCAGTGTCATCGTAGTCATAGATAAGGGTGTAGTCAAAGTTGATGGTCGTTCCCTTGTTGACTCGTGAGTCACCACCATAGTTCAGGTTGCTGGCCTGAATCCTATCCCAGATGATTGCCTGTAAGTACGTGCTACATGACGTGCTATCAAGAGCTGTGATTCCGTAGGTGTTCTCAAAGGCCGATGTCACAATGAAGTCCCAGCTCCCGACAGTTGACTGTGTATAGTACCGATACCATGCAGTACTACCAACGCCCCAAGTGGCGATGCTCGAATTGATGTAACAGTTGTCGTTTGTTCCATCATCTAGGAGATGTAGGTCGTACTTGAGTCTGAGTCTGAAGTAGGGATATTCCTGTTCATTGATGTTTGTGCGACCATCTGACACATCTCCAAAATAGACCTCTATCTGGTCCCAGATGATATCCACATCGTAGGTCAGTGCTGTTGCAGAGTCGAATGCAGTGATTCCGTAGGTGTTCTCGGATGCTGATGTCACAATGAAGTTGATGGAACACACGCTAGAGTAGGTGTAAGCCTTTCTCCAATACGCACCACCAACACTCCACACCATAGCAGAGCCATTCACAGAGGCCGCATCATTTGTTCCATCATCTAGGAGATGGTTGTCATATTTCAGACGAAGCCTGAAGGTGCACCATTCTTCCTCATTGATATTCGTTCTGTCGTCAGTGTAGCTACTCCAATAGACCTCTATCTGGTCCCAGATGACGTTCTGGCTCTGGCTGTTCAGGTCAAGAGCTGTGATACTGAAGAGCGTGTGCGTGGTCGAGTTGACATAGTAGTTCCACAGTCCCACTGTGGCCTTTGTCCGAGATAGGTCAAACCATGAGTTGACACTATCCCAAGTCATAGCTGTGTCGTCAAGGGTAACAGAGTCAGAACCGTCAAGGTAGTGATTGTCATAGTCCAAGCAGAGCGTGACTCTAATCTCTGGATTGTCATTGATGTTCACTCGTGAGTCCGTGACCGTTGTAGTCTGCACCTGTACTCTATCCCAGACAACCCAGACAAGGGAACCCATGTGGTCATCGACATTTCCACCACCAACAACCTCACCTGTGTGGCCTTGGCCTGAAGAGTCGGTCAGGTCACCATTGAACTGCCACCAGCCTTCCAGATTTGAGGAACTTGGTTCCTGACTGAATGCCAGTCCATAGACCTCTTCTGAACTCAGCACTCTCTTATAGTAGTGAAGGCCATCAGAAGAGAACACATCATCGGAACTCCCACCATAGTGCCATGTGAACAAATCCCAGTCATTTCCGATTCGCCAAGCTACAAAGTCACTGGCCTGAGCTGTGTTAGTAGCTAGAAGGGTGCCTGAAGAGTCATAGACATCCAGCCAACTGTATCCTGTGCTGTTCCCTCTGAACCCTGCAAAGTACCACGTGTCCATCGAATAGACAACAGGTGAGAGAAAGATTGCACTGGTGGCCGCAGTCTGATTATACATGGCATAGAAGTGAAGGTCACCGTCACTGTTTCCAGAGTTGCGATATGCGAACAGATAGCCCCAAGAGCCAGCGGCATCCCACTTGTAGGAACCCCAAGACACAGCAGTGTGAGTCCATGAGTCTGCGCTGAACTTGAACCATCCAGTGAGGGACCAGTCCTGAGAGTCAGTAGCACAGTTCAAGTCGATGTAGGTGTTTCCTTGGTCAGAACGTGCTGAATCATAGAACACGAACTCGGTGATTCCATAGGTGGCCTCACTGACCGCAGTGACGTTATACGCCCACCTTCCGACTGTGCTCTTTGAGAACGAGTAGTCGAACCACGAGTTGACAGCATCCCACGAGAGTGCTGTTCCATTGACGCTGATTGAGTCACCAGAGCCAAAGGCATGACCATTGTATTCGAGCTTGGCCTTGACTCTGCACTCTGCATTCGAGTCGATGTTCACCCTGAAGTCGTCAAAGGTGAAGTAATAGACGATAACCCTATCCCAAGTGACAACTGCTGATTGACTGTTCTGGTCAATCTCAGTCAGAGCATAAGTGTCATCGCCACCAATGCCAACTGTGTCGTAGGTCACCTGTTGGACTGTGGAGCTGGTTCTGGTGATTCTCCACACGCCGCTTCCCTGATGCGATGCCGAGAAGCCCTCGATTGTGACAGTTCCCGTTGTCATGAGTGTGTTGTCATAGTCGTACCAGAGTAGAACGTCAATGTTCACACTGTCAGCCATGTTAACCCAGTTATCAATGACCGTGTAGCTCTGGACCTGCACCCTATCCCAGATGATTATCTGGCTCTTACTGTTCTGGTCAACCTCAGTGATATCGTAAGTTCCACCAGAGCACGCAACCGTGTTGTAGGTTTCAGACTGTGGTGTTGCTTGATTCCGCGTGATTCTCCACACGCCTGAACCCTGATGCGTTGCTGACACTCCGTTGATGGTCACAGTTCCATCTGTGAGTAGGGTATCATCGTAGTCGTACCAGAGCAACACATCCAGAGTGATATCGTCATTGATGTCGTCACGAGCATCCGAAGGAGTGTAGCTCTGCACCTGAATCCTATCCCAAATCACAGTACAGCTCTGGCCATTCATATCGACCTCAGTGATTCCGTAGGTGTCGTCACCGTCACAGACAACAACGCTATACGTCTGAGATAATGGACTGACCGATGAACGCACAATCCGCCAGACTCCTGAGCCTTGATGGCTGGCGGCATATCCCTGTATCCACACTGTTCCTGTGGTCATGGCAGTGTCATCGTAGTCGTAAATCAGGGTGAAGTCGATATCCACGTTGTCATTGATGTCATCTCGGTAATCACTGGCTGAGCACGTGCTGACTTGAATCCTATCCCAGATTATTGTCTGACTCTGGCCATTCTGGTCAACGACTGTGATTCCATAGGTGTTCCCTGACACTGCAACCGTGTTGTAGGTTTCTGAAGTGACCGTTGCAGAGTTGCGTGTGATTCGCCAGACGCCACTGCCCTGATGTGTTGCCGATATTCCATTCAGGGTGACTGTTCCATCGGTCACCTGAGTGTTGTCATAGTCATACCAGAGCAACGCATCCAGTGTTATGTCATCGTTGATATCGTCACGTGCATCAGAGGGCGTGTAGCTCTGGACCTGCACCCTATCCCAAATCTGGGTGTAAGAACCAGTTGACCAGTACGTCTTACTGACGCCATGCGTGGTGTCAGCTCCAACTAGAGGACCATCGAAGGTGATTCCCTGCACTGAGGATTTGGTCAATCGGATATAGAAATAGCCTGAATCGAGCGTCAGGCTCTCACTTTCTATCGACCAAGTTCCCGTAGCACAATAGACATCATCGTAGTCATAGCGCATCCAGACGATTGTGTTACACTGGGTGTTGATGTTGATTCGCGTGTCATCTGGGCTGAAGGAATAGACCTCAACCCTGTCAGCGATGTAGGTCCGAGTGTAGCTCGTATAGAAGAGGTTCGTGCCGCCAGAGCCAGCTCCCTGTTGCACGACCTTGAAGGTATAGGTGGTAGAACCCACAGCGTCATCGGAGTCCACTGCACCACTGCAATATCCAGTACCATCATTGTAGCTCAGTTCCCAGTCTGTATCTGGTGTATCAGGATTCGTCACCCAGACATCGACCTCTGATGCTGGTGGCTTTGCGCCAGCAGAGTTATAGTACTGGATGTAGCATGAGGCTGTGATTCCACCAACAGTGTCATAGCTGCCTCTAGTCGTTGTTCCCACGCCATCATCCAGCTTCAACAGAGCTGGCTCTGCGAACATCGTAGTGATATAGTCGGTGTCGAAGCTCGTGTAGCTGTCAGTGTCCGTAGATGCCCACGCATCTCTCGAATACTGCTTCAGGTCGTAATCAAAATGTTCACCATGTGCCCATTCCATCTTGACCTTGAATGTCACATCGAGATTCTGACCAGACTTTGAGTACGTGCTACTTCCAGCATCGAGTTGGATATATGTCGGGTTCGTCTGTTCCGAGAATGTGTTTGTGTCCTCATCGAATCGGACCGACCAGTAGTTAGCGGCACCATCTGTGATACAGTACAGCTCTACATAGTCCATGACTCCATAGCCAGCCTTGTGAGTCACGCTGACACCATAGGAGTAGTACCTGTATCGAGCATAGACGTTATCGCCATCATCCTCATCGAGAGTTGGAGTCTGGTCATTCACAGGATTCGCTGTTTCCTCAGAGTACCATGCACCGTACATAGAGGAACTCTCAGCACTAACCCACTTCCTGACGAAGAAGTAGTCAAAGAGTGCAGTGACAGAGCTAGCACCGTACTCCTTGGCGAACATGCCGATGTAGGATGCCACAATCTCTGTGTTTGAGTAGAGGTTCGAGTAGGTGTATTGTGGAACAGCATCGGTGGTGTAATAGTCATAGTACTCTGTCGTGCTGTATTGTCGAAGCTGCATGTAGTACTTGTAGTTGGCCGTGTTGGCGATGTTCAGATAGCCAACATCACTGATGATTTTCTCTAGTCTGAAATTGTTCGAGTAGTAGTTCCCAAGCAGGTAGGCGTTGTCACGACTTGAGTAGAACATGACGCCTGAGTGTGTGCTGGCACCAACAGAGTAAGAATTGAGCTTCCAGTAGGCACAGTATCCGCCGCCAGCCCAAGACCTGTACGCTATGGGTGCATTGTGGATGGCACCGCCCCACCAGTCACCGTTTGTTCCTGAGTAGATGTGCATGTCGTCAGAGTCCTCACTGATTGAACCCTGTGGCACGCTGGTTGTCCATCCAGAAGTGCTTGAGTCCTTGAACTCATCGCCCACCCAGAAGGTGTTTGAGATTGAACTGGTCGTGCCAGTGGTCCCTTCTGTTCCATAGTAGATATACAGGTCAGTCGCAGAGCTTAGAGTCGTTGACACCTTCACCCAGAACCATGCAGATGACGATGTGTAGCCCTCTTGAATCCAATAGCTCTCTGGTGAGCTACCAGCCGCGCTTGTCCATCTGACATCTCCATAGTTGCTCTGACACTTTGTGCTCACGTGCACATTGTAGTCATTGTCCGTGCCAGTGGTCCTCTCTACAAGGAACTTGATTTGATAGCCATAACCAGCACCAGAGATGGCATTCATGTGAATCCGTTTACGGTACTTGTATCCAGCCAGCCAGTTCTCACCGTAAGCTGGCGTGTGCTCTTCTTCTGGTCCTATGTCAGCCTTGTCTGAGTCTGACGTTTGGAAGCTCTCAAAGCCAGAGTGCATTATATAGGGTGTAATCCAGAGGAACAGGAATAAGAAAGTGAACAGCGCAACACGCTTTTGGCGGTCTTTCAGCACGTGCTCACCCCCTGCGTTTCACCACCACCATGAGGACAATCACCGCGATGATTGCACCCAAGCTGAGGACCATGAGCCAGATTGATGACTCTGGTGGCCAGTTAGGAGTCGTTGTCGTTGGCCATGTTGGCGGATATGTCGGGTTGTTCCATCCATTCGGGTGTCTGTCATAGCATCCGTAATTTTCACCTTGAACCTGATACCATCCAGAGCCAGTGTAGTCTGACCAGTAGTTACCCACTCGGTTGTTGTCATAGTAGTTCACAAGGAGTGAGCTGTCAGATGCCAGAGCCATAGGTGTCGTGGGTGTTGGCGGTTCCTCAGTGAAGTAAAAGAGCGTGAAGTTCAATGGATTGTCAGGCCAGTCGCCATCAGTTTCAACTGTGATTATCTCCGACTCTGGGAGATGGTCAGCTCCATAGACTGTGACGTTGTAGATTCCCTTGGCCAATGGTGAGAGAGAGCACTGGCCCAAGTAGTTGGTGATTCCAGTCATGTAGTTCTCGAAGATGCCTGTTCCCTCGTTGTACTTTGTGGCATTCACGGTCATGTACTCCAATGGTTCACCTGTATCATAGTCATAGGCCGCTACAAGGACCGTTGCTTCCACTTCAACAAGGTTCGCTACTCGGATGGTACTGAATCCGTTCTGATTCACAATCACAAAGGCATAGTGGGTTTCATAGAGGTCATGTTCAAAGACCAGAGCGTAAGTTCCTATGTAGAGGTCAGTCATGTTGGCGAATCCGAGAGCACCAGTGAACTTCTGTTGATGGAAATAGAATGCACCGTCAAGATACTGATAGGCTCTGACTCGGACACTCGGAATCGGACTGGATGATTCATCCAGTGCCCTACACAGAACCCACCCATCGCCAGCCCCCCTGTCGGCCTTGTCAAGGAGTACTGGATAGATGCCGATTTCTCCCTGTTCAGTAGGTGCCCAACGCTCTGACTGATGAATCTGATATGGGAACTTCCAGACAGTCAGGTTGAACTGACCACCAACAACAAAGATAGGGATTCGTGCATTTCCTCTATCGTTGGTCCTCATGGTCACGACTCTATTATATCTCTGCATGACCACGAGCGCATTTGCCACTGGGTCTAGGCTGACCGAGTTCCTGACTGCGATAATCATCCATGTGATATCTCCCGTAGCTGGGATTCCGCCATCGTCACGGACATTCTCACCATTGTCAATGAGCGTGTTCAGATACAGATAGCTGTCATGGCTGTTCATGTCCATGTGGATTCCCATGTAGGTGTTCCCTTCGATGTGGTTCGAGATGACTCTGCACTCAGCGGCACCAATGGCATGGATACCGAATCCGTTGTTGTTCAGCGTGCTATTTCTGACTGTGATAAGGTCAGACTCATAGAGGAAGATGCCCACATTTGAGTCTGTCACGGTCACATTGTCGATGACGCACAGGGAGCTGAAGAGCACTTGGATGGCTCTTGGCACGTGCTGAAACACACCGTTCTCGATTGTCACGTTCATGCAGAGTATAAGAAAGATTTGAGCGTAAGGTGAGCCATCGACAATCATGTCAGTGGCATCATAGAGGAACAACACACCCTTCCCGTTCACAGTGTTGCCTGTCATGCTGGTGCTGTTCGTCATATATGTAGGCTGAGCCAGTCGGATTCCACCATTGGTGAAGGTGTTGTCCTTGAGCGTGAAGGCATCAGCATCGCGTAGGTCTATTGAACCATCTACATTGTTCAAGGTCAGGTTGACGTTTTCCGCGCCATTCACTAGGATTCCGTCACCACCAATGACATCGTTATCAAAAACAAGAATGTTGGAACAGCCCTCAAGTATTGCTATGGGCCGATTCACGTTCTGAATTGTGTTACCACGAATAATCCCATTGACCACATCCTTCAGATAGAAGCCATAGGGCCTGAAGGAAGTCGGATTGATGTCAAAGCCCTCAATGGCAAAGTACGCAGTGGTGCCCTCGATATAGAAGGCATAGTGGAAGTCCTCAGTGATTGAACCACCACTGATGATATAGGGACTCTCTTCTGTTCCTGCACCGCTTGAGGCCAATAGGGATAACTCGGTGTTGTTCAGGATGCTGTAAATAGCAATCCCGTCAGGCTGTGCAGTCTGAAAGTCCTTAGCTGGCTGACTGGCACCGATTAAAGGCGTGACAGAGAGCAGGAACAGACCGCAGAGCACGAGTGCGAATACCATGTTCTTCTTCATGTGACCACCCAGAAATTGTCCAAATCTGGCCATTGACCAGAGTGGTCCGACTCGCCCTCACGGAACAACCACCAAGGTGATTTCAGAGAACGAGTCTGACCTTGAGTGATTTATTGGTTCTTATACGTACACTGTCACATTTGAATCATTCGATAATCAGCACGTGCTTACTGCTGCGGGAACTGACTTAGCACGTGCTTAAAAACTGGGCGTTGAAGGAAGTACCTACTTCCTTCGTTTATAAGAGAAAAATGAGTAGGGAAGTGGTCACTTCCCTAGTTCTTACTTCTGCTAAACAGTGCCTTGAGTCTTGTAGCCACAATGAGCACGAGAATGATGAATACAATGCCAATGATGACAGCAACCATCCACCACCACTCAGCGAAGAGCTGACCTAGAGCATAGGCCAGAGGATAGAAGAACGGTACTGGTCCTACAACGATGTCGTCAGGCGGGTCAGGAAGTGGGTCTGTTCCTGTAACTGGTGTGAAGCCAGCCGCAGTGAGCACGTCAATCCGTACTGTAAACTGCATGAACACGTCATAGGGAGTCGATATTGCGAACCAAGGCTGAGCTGCGCCACCCTGAAGAGTGCCTGACACGTCAATATAGACCTTGTTGGGCACGCCCTCGATTGTTGACGGGTCTGAGGGAACACTGTTGATATCGGTGGTTGCACCGCTATCGGTCTTATACATATTGCAGGATGTGTGTTCCTCTGGCTTTATGATGGTCCATCCAGTTGCCACAGTTGCCAGAACGTCAGCACTTCCCTTTTCATCCAGACGTGCATCCATGATTCTATCAGTGAATCCTGCATCCACAATCTCATAGGAAGCGGCCATGACGCCAGCAAAGGCGTTTGTAACAACGTAGTCCTCACCAGTCGCCTCATCCGTGTAAACATCTCCGATTATGTTCCAAGGCTCGACAATGAACTGGAATCGAACTGTGAACACAAGGGGTACTCCCTCTTCGCCCGCAGTTTCTAACAGTGATTGATACAGATAGCCTTGGTCTAGCTGGTCGGACTGTGTTTTCACGGTGATGACAGTTGCATAGGCGTGGTGGTAATAGAAGTAGGTCACATCGCCACGCTGTTTCTTAATCTCTCGGATGTACTCATCCAGTTCGGCCTGTATCACCTTTGTTCCATCGGTGCTCTTGATTAACTCGTGGTTCGAGTCCTCTTTGGTGTGTATCGGGTCGTCAACCTTGACATTGATATCTGGCTCTAGTACGTAATTCCAGTTCTCATCAGCCGATGAAGGAGTCGGGTCGAACTGCACTCCCTTTGGCCCCCAAGGGATATCACCAAAAGGAACAGTGGAAGCAGTGTACCACTTGTTCTGACTGGCGATGTATATCTTGTTGAGGGAAGTGCGGCACTCCCATCCGCCTTCGTAGCCAAGGCTGAAGAGGAACCCAGCTCCAAAGAACGCAATCAGGATAAGGAAGATGCCTGCAAAGCCCATTAAGAGCAGTACAACATTGGCACCCTTACCCAGCTTTGTCCTTGGTAGTATCAAGGCTCGTGCCATTGGAACTCTCGATTCTATTCGTATCATGATGTATCACCCCAATATGAACAGGGCGGGAAGCACTGTAATCAGGTCCCAAGCCGCGTGTGCTAGGATTGAAGGCTCAATCCTTCTTGACCGAACCATAATCTCAGTCAGCACGATTCTTCCTGTGAACAACACGAAGAAGATAGGCCCCCAGACTGCGTAGGCAATCGAGTGATAGACAGGGAACAACATGCACACAGCCCACATGGTTATGAGATGCGCGAAGTTGGTCTTGAATCTCCCGATGCCAACAACTCTGTCAGGTGCCAGCCGATAGATTATGAAGTATATGGCCGCAAACGCGATTTCTTCATTGTATCCAGCTAGGAACGCGATGAACAGGTCATCGACAACTCCATAGTTCAGGACCACGCCAAAGGTCGTAGGTTCAGCAATCGACATCATGCCAGTAGCACGTGCTAACACGGATATCCCGATGTTGCACAGTCCTACTCCCATAATCCCGACCATCGACCACATGACGATATCCATGAACTCTTTTGTGGTGACCTCAAAGTCATCCTTGAAGATAACACCACGCGCTAGAAGTATCAGGCCAACGACATAGAGCCATCTGAAAATCTCGACAGCTCCATAGAACACTTCGGCCTGCATCTCCAACGTGAAGGAGTACATGAAGCAGAATCCCATTAACAGTGTCCAGATATCAAAGATAGGCGTGACTTCCAGTGTGTACTTCGGTTTCATCCTGAACATCTAGGAAGTCACCCCCATGCTATTTTCTCCTAAACCACAAGTACACCACAATGGGAACCATGATGAACAGTACACCGACTACCACAATCGCTGAGCCATAGGAACCTGTGAGAGCCGCACCAAGGATATCCGCAGTATCCGTGTTGGTGAGATAGATTCTCTCATCGGTTGTCAGGTCAGTAATCGGGTCCTTCAACACATCCTCTGGCGGAAGGAACAGTGTTGGTTCTGGGTCGGGTAGCTCATCAGTTGGTGGTGGAATCGTTTCTGTTTCAGTGGTCGTTGTGGTCGTTGTTCCTGTATCCCATGTGACAGCAAAGTCAGAGCCAGCCCACAACATCTTCAGCACAATATGAAGATTGTAGCTTGAGTCGTAGGCGTTGCCCCAGCTATCCTTGACCGTGAGCTTGAAGTCACAATCAAAGACGAACTGGATGGCATGTGACCATGAAGTCTTTTGGTTCCAGTTTTCAACGACAAGTATCTTTGCGCCAGTGTCTATGTCGTAGTCATGATAAGAGTAAGTTATCTTATCAGGCATGAGTGTGGTTATGTCTTGGTCGGGAAATGTGACGATTCCGTTGACGACTTCTTTAGTTCCCTCGATGCCAACATCAGGACTGATGACTGACTGCGTGTTCAGTTCAAGGCTCTTGTCAACAGCCCAAGCGTTACCTTGGTCTGTCACTCCAACGTATTTAGAGTACTTCCAAGTTCCTTGAAGTGAAAAAGTAGTCCAGTCGATGTTCTTACCCCAACAGTCGTAGCCAAGCTCAATCGCGTAGAACTTGACCTCTTCCTTCGTGTCAGGGTCAACAATCTGATATGGCATAGCGTAGATGTCTGGCAAAGTTCGCCTGATGACAGTTCCCTGAGTATCCTTGAGAACGGTGCTGACGCTCACAGAGCCACCAGCATCCGAGTCCTCAACGAACACGTCATCGGCAAAAACATCAGCCGCCTCTACTCGTGGTGGTGGTAGGCTAACAAGTGCAATAGTAGCTCCTACCCCAATCACAACCATTACCATGACGATAATGGGGAGAAGGGCGTGGAGCTTCTTCTTTTGAAGCCCCATGCACATCATCTCCTTGTTCCAGTGACCCCGTTAGGAGTCCTATGGAACAATGACACAGGTATCGACTGCTGAGCCTTGTCCGTTCTGTGGTGCCCACATGGACATGCTTCGTAGGTAGTTCCCATCGGCATACCAGTACACACCATAGGTCACGGTAACTGAGTCACCGCTTGTGATTCCACTGACCTCAAGTGTCACGTGCTGGTTGTAGATGCCATTGGGGCTTCTTGTCACGCCATCTGGCAACAGGTCCCTACTGATGTCGTTGTCAGTGAGCTTCCAGAACACCCAGACATCATTGTCAGCCGCGATAACCACTCTCTCGAATGGGTCATCTGTTGACTGGACAATCACGCTGTCTGTTCCAGTGCCAACGAAGTGGAGAACGAAGTAGGCGTTCTGAGCGACATCTGCTAGGAAGTTGTAGCTCGACCAGTAACCATCATCGTCAACGGTCATCTGGTTCTCAAATACAAGCTCCAACAGTCCACCAGTGGCGGAAGCACTCACGTCAATGTTGGCTGCATCGGCAACTGCTGTTCCGTTGATGAACTCACAGGTCTGCTCGTAAGCTGCTGGTAGGTCCATCAGATAGGCCGTCAGGTCAATCGTGGCTGGGTCCCAATCATTCCAATAGGGAACTGTGAACTCACCGTAATAGGTGACGTAGCCAGTTTCAGTTATCTTGAACTTGAGATGCTGGCCGCTCACATAGTTGTTACCTGTGGTGATAACACCGCTTGAGAAGGTGTTGGACTCTAGCTGTTCCTCAGAAGTGTAGTCGTAGAGGATGATTGTGCCTGAGCCTGACACTGCCGCTCTTGAGAGAAAGTCTTTCTCCGTGAACTTGAGCTTGGTCGTTACCTTATATGGAAACTCCGTATTGGCGGAGTCCATAGGGATTCCATCTGGCATCCCATTCTCTGTGTTCCCACCGATGGCCTTGTCAATGAGAAAGTCGCCTGTGGTGGGCGTGTGAGTGGGTCCAGTTGTGGTCGGTCCTGTTGGTCCTGTGACAGTCAGGCTGATGTAGCCAAAATAAATGCCTGCACCGACAATCAGGAACACGCACCCAAAGCACAAAAGTGCATATTTCATCTGGTTCTTGTTCATGGCTCGTACCC
>PJET01000051.1 GCA_002825515.1 Candidatus Thorarchaeota archaeon MP11T_1
AAGCAACTATAATGTCAACATCAGGAGATGCATCAAGTGCTCTTTTCACATCATCCAAGTACTGTTGGTCACCATTACCTCTGGGATTGTAGATAACAAAATTGGGGTCATCACCCAGAATGTTGATGTTTCCATCACCAGTATGGAGATCAAAATCGAGAATGTAAGCTGATTCAATGAGTCCCTTTGCTTTCAGATGGAGTAATGACACTGCTATATTGTTGAAATAGCAAAATCCCCAGTATGAATCAAAGGACGCATGATGTCCTGGAGGTCTGAGTAGGCCAAATGCAGGTTCTCCTTGGATTGCAATCTCCGCAGTCTGAATAGAGCCGCCAGCAGCTAGAGTTGCCATTTTGTAGAGGAGACCCGGTCTTGTTGAATCGTAGTCTTGCTTCACAGATTCCAACGTACGAGTTCCATGGGCTCGGAGGATCTCCTCCTCAGTAGCAGGTCTTGCCTCTACAAACTCGTAATCAGGATGACTTCCTAATATCTCAACAGCTGTGTCGAGTCTACCTGATGCCCCCGCAGGAGTTCTATCATATTGCTCCTGCATCAAGGGATGATATACGATTTTCACACCTTAATGAGAGTCAAAATCAGCATTTGTGTGTGTGGGTTTGAAAAAGGATTTAGCGGGCAGACAGGCTCGCGACCCGTCCGCCCTCTGATATTAGAGGAAAGGATTAAGGGGGACAGCTGTTTGCCCCGCCTAACCAAAGAGGCTGCCAAGTCCAGCAGTGAACTCTTCTTCCTTCTCTTCTTCCTCTTCTTTCTTTTCTTCCTTCTTTTCCTCAGCGGGAGCTGCACCACCAGCGGTTGCTGGAGCAGCTGCTACCGGCATGACTGCGGCGCTTTTTAGAGCCTCATCGATATCAACATCTTTGAGGGCTGCTAAGAGTGCCTTGATCCTACCCTTATCGGGCTCTACACCAGCTGCAGACAATATTGCTTCCATTGCCTTGGCTGTGAGTTTCTGACCCGCCTTGTGGAGCAGAAGTGCTGCATATACGTACTCCATTGTTGTTACCTCTTGTTTTTCTTAGCCGAACAGACCTCCTAAGCCTGCTACGGATTCACCTTCTTCATCTTCTTCCTCTGGTTCCTCAGGTTCTTGCTGCTCAGCCGCGTCTGTGGCGGGTGCAGCCGCTGTTGATGCTGCCGCAGCAGCTGTTTTTGCCTGATTGACAATCTCAGAGGGTAGTGCTTCGGGGTCTCTCTCAAAAACCGCTGCAATTAGTGCATTAGATTCTGAGCTAGCTCTGCCCAAAAACGCATCAAGCAAGTCTGGCACGAAGAATCCTATCTCTAAGGCCAAACTCTTAGCCTCATTGTTGGCTTTTGCAATTATCAGTGGGATTGTATCCTCGGTCGGGATTCCCGTATTCACGGAGAGATTGATTGCATATTGATGACCAAGAATCACCTGACTGAATAGTGATTCAATATCAATCTCGAATGAGGCACTTGTGAGAACTTCACCATCACTATACGCTGCTATCAACTTGAGCTGTAGTTCCATAGGCTCTATTCCTAGTCTAGTTAGCATGAGCGCCATTGCATTTGATATGACCTCTCCTGCATTAACAGCTACAGTATCCATTGTGATGTGAATGACCCCACCCCTGACACGAGATGGAATCTTGAGTGCAGCAAGTTCACTGATGAAGGGTCCGGGTGCCACACCTGTGTTCATCTCTGGTACGATGATGTCCTTTGGTGCAATCTGACCCCCCTTTGCCGGAGCTGCTGTCCTGTTCTCACTGAGGAATTTGCTAAGCGCGAATGGATCCTGGTCGCTGAAGACGAACGAAACAGGTCCTTTCACGTGCTCTATCAGGTCTTTGATACCTTTCTTGGTACTTTTCTCTAAAGCCCTTATCATCAAGGTGTTACGTGCCATCTTTATTACTGCAGAACCTCGTAGATTCTCACGAATTCCTTGAAGCTGCTTAGCTCCCACACCCTCAACATTCACAAGACCAATCATTTCGCTATTGTTGATAGTTTCTGCGAGAGCGTCAACTGCATCCTGCTTCCATTGTGGAATTTTCTTTTCATATACAGACACCTATAATCACCAATCCTACGCAGACACCTCAATTGCTGGTCCCATGGTCGTCTTGACCTTGACACTACTCACCCTCTCGGAGAAGCCTTTGCTCTCTACGAAGCTGAGAACTGCAACCACGTTATCTGCTATTTCTCTATCACTCATGTTGAAGTGACCCACCTTCACATGGAACGTGGGTGTGTTTCTCATTCTGACACGAACAGTTCGATGGTACTGATTGACTATAGCGCCCAGATCTGCTTGAGGTGGGAATGGTCTGGGCATTTTACCTCTTGAACCCAGGGTCTGTCCAAGATAACGACCAATCAAGGGCATCGCATCAACAGCAGCGATAAAGAACTCATAGCTCTTAGCCAATGATTTTCGCTCTCTCTTCTCCTCACCAATCTTTGGAATCTCATCTTTCGGAATGACACGTTCTGCTCCAGCCGCAGTGGCTTTCTCTGCGAACTCTCCGTCTCCAAAAGCACAGATCTTTGGTGGTGGATATAGCGCGTTAGGAAGAACTAATTCTTGGTTTAATCTGTTCTCAGGTTTTGTAATGTCAAGCTCCTTCTTTCTGAAGTTGACAGCTAAATCAAAACTCTGCTTGAACTTGATTTTTTTCTTCGTACCCTGAGCTCGAGCCTCAGCAATTGCTGCTTCTATAGATTCTATACTAAATGACATCTATTATCACTCCCGAAGAGATTCGTCTAGCTGAGTATCCCATATACCCTCTCGAACTTCCGCTTGGAACTCCTTTGCAGTCTTGCCTTCTATTGTAACACCCATTTGACCACAAGTGCCTGTAATTATCATCACTGCTGTCTTCATGGTCTGAGCGGAGAGGTCATCTGCTTTTCCTTTGGCAATTGCTTTCAATTGGTCCAGAGTTAGGTTGCCCACTATATTCGTGCTTGGCTCTCCTGATCCTTTTTCAGCACCAACCTCTTTCAGTATAAGTGCACTTGTTGGCGGAGTACCTACCTCCACCTCAAAGCTCTTGTCATTAGGATTGACTGTGATTGTCACAGGTACCTTCAAACCTGTGAATGCTTGTGTGACTTCATTGATTTTAGTCACAACCTGAAAGATGTTAACCCCTGTAGGACCAAGTGCGGGGCCAATTGGAGGCCCTCCGCTAGCCTTTCCACCTTCAACCATTGCTTCTATTACTACTGGTTTCTCGCTCAATTCTAACACGACTCCTGATGCAGTACATTCAGCGCGTACGCAACACATCTGATGGTGTCGACCTGTAGGACAGAATTCTTCAAACATCCAACAAGGTCTACTGCATTCATTGTCACTTTTCTTCACCCCGGACATGACGTCAATGCGTTCATGTCAGATTAAGAGGATAGGCTCGCTCAGTGAGTTTTCGTTTTAAGGATTACGACGCAGCAACTAAACTAGTCCTCTGGCTCATGGGCCCAGAATGAGTCCTCTTCATCGAACTCGTCTTCATCTCCCATAATTATTTCTTCCTCAGCCTCTTCGATGAGCTCTTCCTTCTTTTCAGCCCTTTCAACAATCTTTGCGAAATCCGCGTGAACCCTGACTGGGATTGTATAAGGACTATCAAGAAGTTCAAGAATTAGTTCTTCTTTACCTGCATCAACTCGAACGACTTTTGCACGTTCGCCCTTAAACGGTCCTGAGATGATTTCGACAACGTCATCCACTGAGATACCTTCTGCAGCAGGTGGTGGTGCTAAGAATCTATCAATCTCTTCAAGACTGACCTTGCCACCAACACGGCCTCTTACGTGAGGAACACCTGAGATTGCAATCTCAACATCCCTAAATTCTGTTGTTTCAATGAAAACATAGCCTCGTAGGGTTTCAGGGACCAAAATAGCTTTAACACGTCCAAGTAGCTGATTCGTTGATATTAGCTGAGGATCTCCCTTCTTCTTCTTTTTCTTGCAGCTCTTCATGTGACTCAATGTAGCCTTCTCAGATGAGAAATCCTCTGAGCAGAACGGACATTGCCACACGTCAGTTTCACCTATTACTGCTGTTGTGATGAGATCTGTGACACTACGTTCTTGTCCGATTGTCGTACGCACTGCATAGATACTAGTACTTGTTTCCAAGGGATATCCCTCCAAATGTTAGAAGCTTCATCATCCTAGGGATGGTCTAATAAACACCCCAATTGCTTGTGAGCAGGGTCATGATTATTTGGATTATGAAGCTGACTGCCCCCACAAGGATCATAGCAAGTAGACTGACTCTAGTACTCATCCAGAGCTCCTTTCTGGAAGGTTTTGTTGCCAATTTCAGGATTCGTCTACTCTCGTTGATGAAGTCACCAACACCCATTTTCATTCACATCCTTCTATAGTACTGCCTTTGCAGTCATAGGGGTCGGTTGCAGTCTGTCTTGGTTCTCTTTTAACATTTGCTGAGTATCCCTATTTGACTATGTTAGTTTGGGGATACCTAAATCGCTCTTTAGGTCTTCAACCAAAGGCGTGAAGGGTTCAGTCTTATCGAAAACATAGGGCGAGCTGACTCCGGAAGCAATGATAGTCACTCTCAGTCTATCCTCAAGCTCAGGAACAATAAGAGCACCATAGATGACTTCAGCTCCTGGATGAACTTGCTCTGTCACAAGCTCAACCACTCGTTTTGCCTCAAGCAATTGCAGATCTGCACTTCCACTTACATTAACGAGTATGTTTCGTGCATTTTCAATTGACACATCAATTAATGGATTACGAAGCGCATTGATAACTGCCTCTTCCGCCCGATCCTCACCTTGCGCCTCACCAAGAGCAATAATTGATACGCCACCGTTCTTCATGGTTGTACGTACGTCTGCAAAATCTAGATTGACAAGACCTGGCTTTGATATGAGTTCTGCAATTCCTTTCACAGCTCGCACGAGGACCTCATCAGCAACCATGAACGCCTCTGGCATAGAGAGGTCTGGAGCAATCTCTAGCAGTTTCTCGTTTGGTATCGCGATGAGGGTGTCTACATGCTCCATCAGTGCATTTAGTCCACGAGTCGCATTCTTCTTTCTTGTTGCTCCTTCAACATCAAATGGTAGACAAACTATGGCTACAGTCAACGCACCATTCTCTTTTGCCGCCTTTGCGATGTGTGCTGCTGCACCTGTTCCAGTTCCTCCACCCATTCCAGCAGTAATGAAAACAAGGTCACCCATGACTACATCTTTGATATCGTCATAGGTTTCAATTGCGGCAGCCTCCCCCACATCAGGATCATTCCCCGCACCCAGTCCCCCACATGTTTCTCTTCCGAGAAGCAGTTTGTGATGAGAGTTGCAGAAGTAGAGATCTTGCGCGTCTGTATTTGCTGCAAGAGTTTCAGCTCCCTCAACACCAACCTCCATGAGGCGTGTCATCGCATTGTTGCCAGCTCCACCAACACCAACAACCAATATTCTAGCAGTCACTGACTCTAATAGCTCAGCAAGCTCTTCATCAGTTGTGGCTGATTTTGGCATTTTCTTGGATTTCTTTGCTTGTGCCTCGCGTTTTTCGCTTGACGACTTGAGGACCTCTTCTAATAATGGGTGCATATGTACCACTCAAATCTGAATGATGTTATTTCCATTAGAACTAGAATACTACTGGGGTAATACTCATCAACGTTGACTCTTCTTCTTCTTTCCCTTTGGTTTTCCTTTTGGCTTGCCTCTTGGTCTACTTCGAGTCTTGGGTCTGAATGTCTTCAAGATGGAATCAATGGAAATCTGATGGCGTCGAAGAAGTTTCGCCACATCTTCTAGAGCGGGTTGACCATTTTGTGCACCTGCCTTTGTTATAGTGAGTGCTGCTACAGCGTTTGCCATATTCAACGCCTGCTCAATTCTCTCTGACCTCATCCATGCTGTCACAAATCCCGCAGCAAACGAATCTCCTGCACCAAGAGTGTCAACAACAGGCACCTCAAAGACTTCAGATGTACAATACTCGAATCCATCTGTTGCTATCGCACCTTTCTCCCCCATTTTGAGCACAATAATCCCTGGGAATGTCTTCGCAAAATCTCGAAGTGCTCTTTCAGTTGGATTAATCTTGAAGTAATCTTTGAGTTCTCTCTGGTTCACAAAGAGAAGATCTGTCTGACGAAGAATCCTATCATAATCCAAATTCCCACCAGCTCGCCCTGGGTCTAATGATAGGATCATTCCATGAGTTGTTGTAACCTCTGCAGCTCGATCAATCATCATTGGAAATGACCCTGCGATATGCACTACTTGAGCATCGACGATTTTATCCTCTTCAAAAAGGCGTTTCTCTAGAAATTTATTCGCACCTGGTTCGACCACGACGATTCTCTCTTTCGCCGAATCATGAGCATAGAAGAAAATTCCCGTAGATTGCTTCTCCAATACTAGAAGACAGCTAGTGTCAACGCCTGCTGTCGCAATCTCCTTTATTGCAAGCTGGCCATAGGCATCATCACCTAAGCAACTTACAAGCAAGGTCTTCACACCCAGTTTTGCACTCTGTGTTGCAAAATTAGCTGCAGAACCACCGAATGCTATTCGACCCTCTTCGCATATCACATGCTCATCTACTTTTGGTAGTGTTTTTACTCTCATATTGACGTCAATATTGACCCGCCCAATTGCAACAACTTCACCGGCCAAATCATTCGCCTCTTATACGATTAGAGCCAGTATTCCTTTTTGTGCGTGCAAGCGGTTCTCTGCTTGATCAAACACTACCGAGTGAGGGCCATCCATCACTTTTGATGTGAGTTCTTCATCCCTGTGTGCAGGCAAACAGTGCATTACGATGACATCTTCTTTTGCTTTTCCAACCAAAGTATCATTCACTTGAAAAGGCATGAGAGAATCTTCTTTCTCCTTTGTCCTTTCTTGTCCCATACTGAAGAAAGTATCAGTATAGATTACGTCTGCCTCTTTGACAGCCACTCCAGGGTCATTCTCAACAGTTAAAGCAGTTCCATATTTTTTGCTAAGTTCAGCTGCTCTCTTCAAAATGTCATCTGATGGTGTGTATCCCTTGGGAGCGCCAATAGTGACATCCATTCCCATAATTGTGCAGCCCTGCATTATGGAATTGCTGACGTTGTTTGAATCACCGACGTAGGTAATTTTTAGCCCATCCAATTTGCCCTTATGCTCCTCTATTGTCATCATATCTGCCATTATCTGGCATGGATGAAGCAGGTCTGATAATCCATTGATTACAGGTACACCCGCGTGCTTTGCCAGTTCAGTGACTTCTTCATGTCCGAAGACTCGTGCCATGATGACATCACAATATCTCCCCAAAACCTTTGCAGTATCAGCGATTGTTTCACCTCTTCCAAGTTGAGTTCCACTTGGTTGGAGGAAGAGTGCATGACCTCCAAGTTGGGTCATACCAACCTCAAACGAAACTCGAGTTCTAGTTGAAGATTTCATGAAAATCATAGCCATGGACTTGCCTTGTAGAAGTTCATGAGGTTCCCCATTCTTCTGTTTCTTTTTCAGGTCATGAGCAGTATCTAGAAATTTTCTAAGTTCGACTCTTTCAAAGTCCGCAAGATCAACAAAGTTTCTACCTTTCAGGTTCAATGGTCGCACCTCGGGGCTCTCTATTGCGCCATTCATCGGTGAGTCATATAAAAAACTGCCCACTTACTCAATTATCTGCGATGAGCCTCTGAGCGAACCAATCAGGGTCGAATCTTCTGAGGTCATCATAGTTTTGACCCACTCCTACATAAATCACAGGTCTTCCCGTGATATATGCAATAGATAGGGCTGCCCCTCCAGAGGGATCCGCATCTACTTTGGTAAGAATTGCACCATCAATCCCTATTGCATTATGAAATTCCTTTGCTTGCGAGAGTGCATCATTTCCAGCAAGTGCGTCCCCAACGAAAATCTTCAGATCTGGTTCTGCAACACGTACTATCTTTTTCATCTCTTCAAGCAAGTTCTTGTTACTTTGCATTCTACCAGCAGAGTCAATCAAGACAATATCGATGTGTCTGGCTTTTGCATGTGCAACTGTATCATATGCAACTGCTGCAGCATCTGACCCGTAATCTTGTTTTATAACCCGTATACCAAGTCGTTGTGCATGTTTCTCAAGCTGTTCAATACTTCCCGCTCGAAATGTGTCTCCTGCTGCTATAACTACTGAAAACCCCTTATTTTTGAAGATATTTCCCAGTTTGGCGAGGGTAGTAGTCTTACCTGTTCCATTGACACCAACAAATAGAATTGTCGTAGGCTCTCCTTTTTGCTTCTTATCATTAGCAAATTCAATTGGGTCTATTGGATGCTTAGGTGTGAGGACCTCAAGAATTGATTCATAAATTGCAGTCTTGAAGAACTTGCTCACATTCTCGAGCCTACCAGTCCGAGTGCCAAGCAGCTTTTCCTTTGTCAGCTCGCAAATGTGTTCTGCTACTTCAACAGCTACATCATTCTGAATCAACACCATCTGTAATTCCCACACTGCGTTAGCGAGATTCTTCTCGTTAAGCTCCTTAGTAGTGGCTTTTGTGACTGCTGTGTCAATCGCTCCTCTGAGCCTTTCGAACAATCAGTTACTCCTCCTCACTAGGGGGTTGAGAACCTTGAATCTGTGCTGCAAGTTGTTGAAATTGTGCATTGAGAATGGATGCACGTTGGATAAGACTCTGATACTCTTGAGCTAGTTTTTCATATTGCTTTTCGAGACTCTCTACAGCATCTGATACAACCTCTTTTGCTGTAGTAACACTCTGTTCTACCCTGATTCCACTTCCAAGTCCACGTGTTACCTTATCTGGGTTCAAGAGTTTTGCTTCCACAAAGATGCTTCCCCCTACGTTAATCAGCATCTCTTCCCCCTCCTCCTTCTTTTCAATCTCTTCGAGTACCATTAGACCTGAGCGGTAATTTGTGAGATATACTTGAATTGCCTCTAGACGCTGCTGCATGAGACCAAGATTTGATTCAGTCATCTGTTGTTCAGTATAGATTCTTTGAAGCAGCTTCTGCTGTTCTTCTGTCATGAGAAGTCAGTCTCCAGTCCGAGTATTTTTCTGAGATCAAGATCTTGAACTTCTTCGGGTTTTATTTCTTTGATTTCCTTAATCTCTATCTCTCTTCGTTTCACTCTATGACGGCTTCCCAGCTCAGAGAGAACCTTTTCCCTCGCATGAGACTCCTTCTCAGCAAACAACTCTCGAGTGAAAATAAAATTCCTTTTCTTCTTCTTATAAGCACCTGATGCACGCCAGATTTTCGACATCCAAGTTTCACCTCATCATACAAATCCTAGGACCTGACTTATGTGAGCCAATTCAACACCGGTTGTGTCAGACCCTGCTATCATTCCATCGACATTTGCCAATACACCAAGACTCGTGTATGGACTTCCTCTGTTCACTGTTCCGACCTCGACGTGTACTTTTAACAGCTGTGCTAGGAGTTCTATTTCACCTGTAGTTGCTAAAGGATGCACAATTGCCCCCTTGTTGGTTGCCACTGTATTTGCTCCTACAATTGGCAATCTAGCAATGCTGCCTGGAACCACTTCAACTCCAAGTGTATCAGAGATTTTTTGCCTTGCCTTAAAATTAAAATCAGGATGACACATCGCTCCATTGTCATTGGCAATGATAATATTCCCAAGTGCGGTCATTTTATCATCTATCCAGTCAGCATTGACTCCAGAAGCTGCTTTGATTTGTGCCAATTCGTCATCAGTCGTTGTATAAGGGAGAAGAATGCCATTAGAGGTTGCCACTGAAACCAGACCTATCGCATCTAGAGTACCAACAGTTGATTGAATGAGTGGCAAATTGAATGTCCTCTCGATTGTATCTAGTCCTTTCTCTGACATATTCGAACTAGTAAATACAAAGCTGTCTGTGGCGATTCCATAGGCTCCAACATTAGAATCGCCCTCGAAATCGGTTCGGGCGATCATTCTGGACTATCCCTCCGCAAGATAGACGCGCACAAGATTTTCTGAGTTCTTGGTCGCTCGAATCCTTAACCTTCTAGGAGGCTTTTGTATACCTCTAGCCCAGATTCGTTCATTTACTTCAGGTTGAATGAGTAGCTCCTCAGGCTTCATATGTCTCTCGACAAACTCTCTGAGCATTCTAACAGCCTTGTTTGACCTTCGGAGTCTACTTCCTGTCCAGTAGGCTTTCCTCAAGGGAACAGTGTAAATCCGTTCGTCAATAATCTCTTCTTCCTCTTCGGGTTTTACTTCCTCAGGAACTTCTTCAACTTCCTCAGCGTCAGCGGGTGCCTCTTCAATCTCTTCGATATCTTCGGTCTCTTCTATCTCTTCAATCTCTGGTTTCTCTTCAGAGACCTTGGTTTCTGCTTTTTTCTTCTTCTTTGACATCTATGCCCACCTGACTATGGCTTTAGCTTAGTCTGACGCCAGTTACGCTGCGAAGGTGTTCTTCTCAGTTTACCACCTGTCTTGATGACGACCCATGTAGGAACTGAGGAATTACTTCTCATCGCTTTTGCCATCCTCAACTTCTTTGCTAGTGGCTTGTTTCGTGCCATTTTCTTCACCTTTGCAGCCATTTATCTAAACGATATTTTTCGTTCGCGTTCCCTTCCTTGGAGCTGTTGCAAGAGGCCTTTCAGTTGCTCATCAGTTACCCGATTTCTAAGCTTCCCGGAGCTCGCCAGCTGAATGAGTTGTAACTCAATCTGTTCGGCAAACTGGGGTTTCACCATTCTGATATTGGTGAGACGCGCACGTGCCTCAGGAGTGAGTATCTGCCTCAGCAGAGCTTCCTTCTGTGCTTGAGCCTCAGCAATTTGCTGCTCGGTAGCCTGTTCCCTGAGTGCTTGTTCCCGAAGTTGTGCCTCTTTTCGTTGGCGGATAGCTTCGAGTTCATCATCACTCATTATGCCTGCTCACCTGGCTCAATAGTTCTCCAGTTCTGGGATTGCCTTTGAGAGTTCTTTCTTCAAAGCTGATGACAGTTTGTCCATATAGGATCTACCAATATCGGTCATATCTCGACCCTTTGTCCCCTGCTTCATGATGAAGCCAGCCCTTTCGAGCTGTTGGAGCGCAGTTCTCACAATGGCACCACTGCCCTTGTGGAACTTGTTGGGTTTTGCACCACGTCGTTTCCTTCCGCCATAATCGATACGTAGTCTCTCAGTACCTATTGGTCCGTTGAGGTAGACCTTTCGGAGAATGCTTGCACACCTGACAAACCAGAAATCTGGTTCATCTGGAGCGCGCTCCTTATGGGCTCCAGTTTTCACAAACTGTATCCAAGTGGGCGGAGCAATCTCCTCTCGGGACTTTAGGTCCTGTGCGAGCCGGCGTATCATAATGTTTGCCGGAATATCGTAGACTGTAGGCATATGTCTGTCACCAAATTCATTGAGAACAGGTCACCTCATCCAAGTTCGGCGAATGACCTATCTCAAAAGGCTGGACCCACCGTCTAGAGTCCGCATAAAAGATTATCGTTGTGTTGGCAGAATGGATTCCTACTGAAGACCTCGCATCTGGTGAGTTTTGTAAATCACAGCTGTGTTTCCACGAACACCATCAAATATAGCTCCAGTTTTTTGACACAGAAGTTGAATAATATCGTGTTTGTTAGTGTTTTCAATGGCGCTACGTAGAATACGGACCTTGATGTATTGATGTTTTTTGAGAAGTCTCTTTGCTTCTCCAACAATATTGTCTGACACACCCGCTTTTCCAATCTGCATCATTGCGGGCTCTTGCCAAGTAATTTGAATCCTTTTTGGGTCCTTCATATCTTTCATAGGAATCAGGTCAGTTGATATGGTATTGCTCATTAACCTATGCTTGTGGACTCGGTCTTGATGTAGTGTCTCTTAATCGATCCACAGCTCAGACAAGTCACAGTCATATGCTTTGATCTATTGTTTCTGACACGCACTCTACAGCTATCTCCTGGAATGAGTACAGTTCCACATATTTTGCAGATTCTCCTACTCATATGTCGAGGCAATTTTGTTCTGGTCTTCTGCGCAATCTTTCGAGCACTGAGTATGTGGCGTCGTGCTACATCGGGTCGACCCTCTCTCATCTTTTCTTGAGCCTGTTCCCAGAGGATATCTACTCTCGCCTGTGTTAGACGTTTCGCCTTTGCCCTTGGGCCACTTCTTCTCGTCAAGACCTGACACCTGACAGGTCATACCATTGGTCAAACTGCTTAAATCGTTCGTGTTGAACATCTTCTAGGAGACCTCTGATGCTACACATCATACTTCTAGACTGCGCACTCGAGTTGGTTCCTAGTGAAATCTCTAGCCTGAAGCAGATTCAGAAACATGCAACTCGTCGAGGTAAGAAACCGACCGAGCTGTTACTTGATCAGACGCATCATGGTCAAGCAATGACTAAACTCTCTGAGAGTGAACGTCGAGGGCGACCAGATATCACTTTTTTCTGTCTCATGTCCATTCTCGAAACGCCTCTCTGTAAAGCTGGTCTCCTAAATGTCTATCTTCACCTTCAAGACGGACGCCTTATTGAGGTAAGATCAGATGTCAGGCTCCCCCGGAACTATGACCGATTTGTCGGTCTGATTGAGCAACTCCTTCTGTCTGGTCAAGTTCCACCAGAAGGAGAAGCATTACTGCGAATAATCAGAAAGCCATTGAGTGACTTAATGTTAGACCTGAAAGCAGAACTTAGTATCCTTGCAACTGAACGTGGAGATCGGACAACTATTCGTCGACTCTCGAAATTGATTCCAACCGATCCATCTGTACCTGTTGTAGTTGGTGTGGGAGCTTTCCCACATGGTGATTTTTCAGACGCAACAATCTCTTTGTTTGACTTACAACTAGAGTTTGATGTAGATGTTATGATGGCATGGCATGTATGCTCTGAGATTTTATGGACTTATTCCCATAATGTTGGAATCATAGAGAAGCGTTACTCGACTACTTGAGCAGATGATTTACAATAGCAAAAACAGCTCGATTTTCATTCATTGTGCTGATACTGAACAATATCCTTAAATCAACACTTCGAGTTCTTTGCCTTCACTGCGGCCATAGTCTAGCCTGGTTAGGATCGCAGCCTTCCAAGCTGCTGAGGCGGGTTCAAATCCCGCTGGCCGCACCATTCTCCTTGATTAAGCCAAGTTTGGTAGCGTAATCCTTTTGTTAACGCTGATAGCAAACGAGAGAAGACGAGGACACCTACATGGAAACACTGGAACATAATGGAATTCTTGTTATCGAACCTCCTGAACCCCTTGGACTCACCATAAAAGTCCGGGATAGAGAACTTCAACTCTCACAACTTCAGGAGGAGATGGCTGTGGCCTGGGTCAAGAAACTTGGCACACCATATGTTGAGGATCCAGTATTTGCCAAGAATTTCATGACGGACTTCAGTAAAGCACTTAAAATCAGTCCCAGACTCAAAGTTGAAGAGGTCGATTTTTCAGAAGTCATTAAGGTTGTTGAGGAAGAGCGTGCAGCAAAGGAGATTCTCACCTCTGAAGAGAAAAAATCTGCTCGTGAAGAAAGAAAACTCATCCGAGAGCGACTGAAAGAGAAGTATGGCTTCGCCACTGTTGATGGCGAGCGGATGGAGCTGGGAAACTATCAAACCGAACCATCTGGAATCTTTATGGGCCGTGGAGATCATCCACTCAGGGGTCGTTGGAAACAGGGTGCTGCTAAGAAAGATATCACACTGAACATTGATCCAGAAGCAGCACAGCATTTGGAGGGTGATTGGGGCGAACTTGTCTGGGCTCC